>DASUVL010000238.1:0-5770 GCA_036379015.1 Niastella sp. | reverse complement strand
GTGAAGCTTATTACAACCGCATTCTGCAACAAATAAAACAGCAACCAGGTACAGGTACAGATACAGCAACGACAAAAGCGATACCGCCTGCACACCGTGTTCATTTTCTGCAGCGGTCATGGGTGCGGATCGCCGTGGCAGCCACCGTGGTAGCAGTAGCCGGCATTATCATCTTTAATCTATTGCCTTCCCGTACCGGCAAACAGGTGGCGAAGACAAGCATTCCGGCTGCTGATAAAAACATAAACAGGAACATTACTTTATCCGATGGCAGTAAAGTGTTATTACATGCGGGCAGCGAGTTGGTATACCCGCCAACTTTTAACGGCCCCAATCGGGAAGTGACCTTAACCGGTGAAGCCTATTTTGATGTAGCCCATAATGGAACCCAACCTTTTATTATCCATAGCGGCAATATTAAAACAACCGTATTAGGTACGGCCTTCAATATAAAAGCATGGCCTGCCGAAAAAGAGGTAACCGTCACTGTAACCCGGGGTAAAGTAAAGGTAGAAAATGAGACCGGCGTCTTGGGCATTATTACGCCCGACCAGCAGATCAGTGTCAATACAGAGAACAAACAGTCGAAACAACTGACCCTGAATGCGGAGGATGCATTATCCTGGAAAAACCAGGAGTACACCATGGACAATGTTACGCTGGATGAAGCTATTACTGAATTACAGGTGCGATATGGAATTCTTATAGAAGCAGGGCGCAATGAAAACACCGGGAACTGCCGTTTCACCGCGTCCTTTAAACAGGACGAATCCCTGGAGTATGTGCTGAATGTAATTTGTAAGATCTACCAGGCTTCGTGGAAGAAGGAAGGGGACAAAATAGTGATCACAAATATCAATTGCAACGAATAGATCAATATAAACCAAACAACTAACTTATGAGATGGATCAATAGTTCGTAATGCTTTAACCAGTCCCGACTGAGGTGGGACAGGTAACCAAAACATAAAAAAACCGCTTCGGCTGGAACCCGAAACGGTTGGAATGTTCAAATAATCGTCGAATCATTTAAACTACCAAATGTATGATTTTTTCAGGATTTGGTTCATGGGCGTCCTATGTGCCTGAATGGACAAAAAATCAACTGCTTTTACAAAAAAACTGCCTTTACTTCTGTATGCGTGTAAGTTTTGTCTGGATGATATGTATGGTTTGTTGCCTTCAAATGATTTGGGCAAATCATAGTCATGCACAAACTTTAAATGAAGTAAGCATCTCCCTTTCGTTGAAAGATGAAAGCCTGGAGCATGCTTTTAAAAAGATTGAAAAACTCACTCCCTTTCGTTTTGCTTATAAGAAAAGTGATATTGGCGCTATCCAGCATCTGAACCTGGAAACCCGGCTTACACCTGTAGATAAAGTTTTACAAATGCTGCTCGAAGGTACTCCTTTGCAATTCGAGCAATTGAACTATACTGTTTTTATCACCAGTGCCATTCCCCTTGACGGAGAAAAGATCATTCAAAAAGGGATTACCAGTGATACAGCCATTACCATCCGGGGTAAGGTGCTTTCAGCCGAAGGCACTTCGCTGAGCGGCGCAGTCATCACCGTGAAAGGAACGCGCTTTGGTACGGCTGCCAGTGCCAGTGGTAATTTTGAAATACGCGACGTGCCACCAAATTCTACCCTGCAGATCTCCTTTGTGGGTTATGAACCATATGAGGTACTTGTTACCGGGGAAACTAATTATTTCCTGGTGAAAATGTCGCCTTCGAAAGAATACATGGATGAAGTCACTGTATCCGTAGTATCTACCGGTTATCAGAAGCTGCCGAAGGAACGGTCGACCGGTTCTTTTAGCATTATTACCGCCAAAGAGCTGGAGAAAATGCCTGTTGCCAACCTGATCCAACGCATTGAAGGTTTGGCTACCGGTTTACAACCACAGATAAAGTCAGGCGACAATAGTTTTGTATATCAGGGTTTAACCCAGGGAATTCGCAGCAGCACCCGTAACATAGGTAATAACGACTATGACCTGAACGTACGTGGTACCACAACCATGAGAGGTGAAAAAATGCCATTGATCGTAGTGGATGGCTTCCCTTCTGATTTTGATATCAAAACCCTGAACCCGGCAGATATTGAACAGATCACTATATTAAAAGATGCTGCCGCGGCTTCTATCTGGGGCGCCCGCGCCGCCAATGGTGTAATCGTAATCGACACCAAAAAAGGACAAAGCAAACAAATGCCGACTGTTAATTTCTCTACAAATTATACAACATACGCCTCTCCCCGTTTCAATTACCTGCCGCTGGCCAACAGTGCGCAGATCATCAATTACGAGGAAGAAGTGATCAATAAGAACTTAAATTTATATAACCCGATAACCGGAGCGCCACCGCTCAAGTATTATAAAAGCGATGCATCAGATCTGGTATATAAAGTAAAAACCGGGCTTATAGACTCTGCTACCTATAAAGCAGCCATCGCCAAACTAAGCGCCATCAATGGCTATGACCAGTATAAAGATCACCTGCTGCAAAATGCGAATGCACAGAACTACAATTTATCGGTAAGCGGTGGTAACGATTATCATACGTACTTCTTTTCAGCTTCCTATGCCCGTGAAGTAACCAGCGCCGTTGGCAACAATGGCGACCGTTTTACAGCTATGGCCAACCAGTCGTTTAAACTGCTAAAAAAAGCGACCCTGGGTATCAGCCTGAAAACATCTTTATTCAATTACAATAACAATGGTATTGGTGTTTCAAGAGTGGGAATTGGAAGCAATACTTACCTGCCCTACAACCAGATCATAGATGAAAACGGCAACAAGGTGTATTATTCCTATAACTATTATAAAGGAAGGACCGATACCTTGCAAAACCTGCGTGGTTATTTGAACTGGGGCTATAACTATCTGGATGAATTAAGCGCCAACGAAAAAACCATCAAGGACAATAACTATAGCGGGACTATTAACCTGAATATTCCGATCTATAAAGGCTTATCAGCAAGCGGTGAATTTATGATGGAAAGATTTTACCAGACGAACCGTACCTGGAATAGTCCGGAGTCGTACACTGCCCGCGACCTTGTAAATAGCGCCACCAGCGTAAACTACGCCACAGGCAACCTTACCTATGGTATACCCGGAGGTGGTATTCTGCAGCAGGGCAGTTCTACCAACACAAACTACAGCGCCCGCGGACAATTATTGTACAATGCAACCATAAAAGGTATTCACCAGGTAAATGCAGTAGCTGGTACGGAGATCAGGCAAACCCAACAAAGCCAGACATCACCGCCTGTCATTTATGGTTATAATATGCAAACCGGTATTGGCCAACCGGTTTTGACCAACTATGTAGGTGTAAATGGTAATACAGTAAGCACCTATAGCATTCCCAGCACGCTCCAGGACGACAGAACAAGACGTTATCTGTCGTATTACGCCAATGCCGCCTATACGCTCATGAATAAGTATTCATTATCTGGTAGCGTACGGTATGACGACTATAACAATTTTGGAGTAGACAGAAAATACCGCGCAACCCCATTGTGGAGTACCGGTGTTAAATGGAATATGGCCGGTGAGAAATTCATGCAGTCAATAAGACAAATCAATGCACTGGCCTTACGCGCCACCTATGGTTACAATGGGAACCTGGCGCAGGATGTGTATCCGTTTACATCCATCAGCATTAGCAACAATTTCACAACCGGTCAACCTTCAGCATCCATTAACGCGCCTGCCAACCCGGCCCTGCGTTGGGAGAAGACCGGCGTGTTGAACCTGGGTCTTGACTATGCGTTGCTCAATAGCCGCATATCAGGAAGTGTTGAATGGTATACCAAAAAAGGAACCGACCTGTTTTACCAGTTCCCCATCGACCCAACGTATGGCGTAAATTCCAATACTTTGACCACCAACAATACCAAAGTAAATGCCAAAGGCTTTGAAGCCAGCATTACCGGGGCATTCATCCGCCAAAAGCATATTGACTGGTCGGCTACTTTCAATTTCTCTTATAATAAGAATGAAATTGCTGACACCCGTTTTATGGCGACCTCTTCCACTTTTTCATCATTATCGGGAACTAACATTTCAGGTTATCCTACTTCATCGCTTTGGGTATACCGCTTTGCAGGATTGGATAATACCGGTTTGACGCAAGTGTACGCCGCTGATAAATCGACCAAACTGGCTGCTTCGCAAAACCCTACCAGTATTGATGCACTATATTATGCCGGTACAACGGTGGCTCCTTACTATGGTAGTTTGAGCCAATCTTTCCGATTTAAACAGTTCACATTATTTGCTATAGGCACGTACAGCTTTGGATCTGTATTCCGTCGCCCAACGATCTCAACGTATACCAGTACCCGGCAACCCTGGGTTCAATACGATCTGAATAAAGATATTGACAAACGCTGGCGTGCAGCGGGTGATGAAGCCAATACCAATGTACCGGGCATCGCCGGCGTTTATGCGCCTACCAGCCTCTTTAGATATGCATACTCAGATATTAATGTGCTGGATGGAAGTTATATCAGGTTACGCGAAGTGTCGCTGAGTTACGGCATGCCGGCGACTATCGCCAAAAAGATCCTGGCTAAAAATATTGATTTCACCTTCACCGTAAGAAATCCTGGTTTATTATGGACTAAGAATAAGGAAGGCATTGATCCCGACTTTATTCCTTACCTGAGCGTCAATACCCTGGCTCTTCCGCCTGCGGCTTCATTCAATATGGCATTGGGCATTAATTTCTAAACAGCAGCAAGGCATTGTGGTATACAAAAAACAATTACAATGAAACTAGTATTCAATATAATTACATCACTATTTCTTTTATCAGCTGTTACGGGTTGTAAAAAGTATGTTGACATAAAAACACAGGGCAGCCTGGTACCCCAGGAAACGATCAATTACCGGTACCTGCTCAATAATACATTTACTTTTGAAGGTACGGTCCGCATGATGGACCTGGCTTCGGATGACATAAACATCACTGACAGTGCGCAAATGGCGCAATTGGTGTCGCAATCGTCTAACCTGTATTTCGTAAACACGTATACCTGGCAACCAGGCATCTATACCGTTACAGGAGAATCCGATGTGGAATGGGACAAAATGTATAATATTATTTACAATTGCAATTTGATCATTGCAGAAACACCGGGCAGCACGGGCGGTTCCGATTCCATAAAGAATGAGATCATCGCAGAAGCCAAGGTACACCGGGCCGATGCCTACCTGACCCTGGTAAACCTGTATGCAAAGCCCTATAATACAGCTACAGCAGCAACAGAAGAAGGTGTACCGCTTATTACCGTACCCACAATAGATGCCAGGTTAACGCGCGCTCCGGTTGCAGACGTTTACAAGCTCATCGTCGATGACCTTACGGCAGTATATGCTCACCTGCCCAAAGTGAACAGGTTTAACACGCTGCCTTCAAGAGCCGCCGCCTTTGCCATACTGGCAAGAGCTAATTTATATATGGGCAACCATGAGCAGGCGGGCAATTGGGCCGATAGTGCACTTGCTATTCAAAGCACACTGAATAACCTGTCTGCATTAACCACATTCACTTACCCTGGCAGACTCGCTGATCCCGAGATCATTTTATCAAAGACCGCTATTACCGGCAATGGCTATATGCCTACTGCCTTGCGTTTGAGCGACTCCTTATTAAATCTGCTGGGCACGAATGACCTGCGATATAGTTTCTTTACTATTCCCGCAAGTGCTCATTCTGCTACATTGTATACCGGCCGGTTCTTTAGTAAGGAGC
>DASUVL010000237.1:0-13319 GCA_036379015.1 Niastella sp. | reverse complement strand
CAAAACACGCACAGAACAGTAGTACTTACTGTACTGGCCAGCCTGTTTTGTAATAGCATTATGCTGGCACAATCCCCGGGTGGAGTTTCCACTGGTCTCACCAGTTGGTTTAAAGCCAATTCTTCCGTTGCTGGTAATGTTGATACGGCCGGATCTACTGCGGTAGCCAATTGGAAAAGCGAATTGGGGAATTTCCAGGTAAGCCAGGCCACAACAAACCGGCAGCCTGTATTTCAGGCTACGGCAACAACAACCGGTAATTTCAACTTCAATCCTTTCCTGCAATTTTCAAAGGCAAACAATACTGTATTATCTAACACCGCTACCGCGCCCGATCTGGCAGGAAATAATGGGAACATATTCATGGTGGTGAATACATATAATGGATTAGCTGATGGCAACCCCTCGGGATTAACGTATAAAGCTACCTCTTACGCTTATCAGTTTAAGCCTTCGTTCCGGGTTCAATCGGGTGATGGTATAGCTGGTGGTACGGGTGATTTTTACAACTGGGCGCCGTTTCCTTCCGGGGTTCCCGGTTATGCAGAAACAGCAGGGATCATTTTATCGTGCAAAGGTGTTGATAAAAGTACGGCTGATGTTTTTTTTAGCGCCCGGCGCAATGGCGATTCCATTGCGGTCAGTCACCGGTATGATCAACCTGCGGATGGATACAGTTATACCCCCAGTATACCAACGGGCTTGTTTTTAGGAAGTGATGGCGCTGGTACCGGTGGGCAGAATATGAGCTGTGGTTTAGCTGAAGTAATTACCTATGATACGTATTTGTCAGAAACAGATCAGAATAAAGTTGAAACTTACCTGGCCGTTAAATATGGCATTACCTTAACCCGTGATCTGTCAACCACAGCCCGCGATTATACAGCAACAAACGGGAATGTTGTATGGAACGCCGCCGCCAATGCAGGATACTCTTTTAATATTACCGGTATTGGCCGCGATGATAATGCGGGCCTGTTGCAGAAACAATCCAGGTCTGCACATAATAATGCCCTGGTAACCATTTATAACGCATCTACGGGCGGAAATTTTCCGGTGTCCAATGCCGGTAACAGCTCAGCAGTAAGCAGTGATCTGTCTTATTTATTGATAGGAGATAACGGACTTGCAAATACATTATCTGGTTGTGCGGCTACAGGCTACCTGAACCGCATGCCAAGGACCTGGAAAGTACAGAAGACAGGCATGGGGATATCAAGGGTGGCTATTGCAGTTGATACCGGCGTATTATCGGTCAATACGAAACGATTGATCGTATCGGCAGATGCCGGATTCGGCACTTTTACCACTTATCCGTTAATGGTAGCCAATGGAAAGCTGTATGCTGAAGTGGTACTGAACAACAATGAATATTTCACCTTTGCTACTGACTCATTACAGGTTGCCTTTACAACAGTAACGCCCGTATGTACCGGTACATCCAATGGTAGCATTACCACTGTTGTTACCGGTGGCAATGCACCCTATTCATATGCATGGTCGCCTTCCGGTGACATAACATCCGGTTTATCGGGTGTCACTGCAGGAACGTATTCTTTAACCATTACGCATGGCGGCTGCCAGGTAACGAAGCATGTTACTCTGTCAGCGCCCGTTGCGCCTGCGGCTCCGGTAGCTGCCGGTGTTGGTATTTGTGCGGGTGAAACCGCAATAGTAGCAGTAACAAATCCCAATGCGGCCTATACCTATAACTGGTATACATCATCAGCCAGTGGAACGGCGCAACAATCGGGTTCAACTGTCACCATAACAACTACAATACTTCCTGTTACCTGGTATGTAGGTATACAATATGGTAGTTGTAATAGCAACCGCACGCCGGTTACCATTTCTCAACTAACCCCATTACCTGTGCCTTTATCCGTAGCAGTTGCCGTTACTGCCAATAGTATAACCTTTCAATGGCAACCGGTTGCCTGGGCTACCGGTTACCAGGTTTCGATAAATGGGGGTACCTACATAAGTCCTTCTTCAGGCAGCCTGGGCACCTCCCATATTGTTTCCGGTTTACAACCATTGCAAACTGTTACCATTCATGTGATCGCGTTAGGCGTAAAAAACTGCCAGAATAGTTCGCCTGGTAAGGCTACCGCCAAAACATTAGCCAATGAAATTTTTATTCCCAATACGTTCACACCTAATGGCGATGGTAAGAATGAGGTGTTTATGGCCTATGGTAATGTAATTGCCGGATTAACGATGAAAGTTTTTAACCAGTGGGGTGAGCTTATATATGAAACAAACAGTATAACAACCGGGTGGAATGGAACGCATAAAGGTAAGCTGCAACCTGTTGGCGTGTATTATTATGTTATCCGTATCAGGCTCACAGACGGAACAGAGGTTACACGTAAAGGATCGGTGAATCTGTTGCATTAAACGAATAACGATTGCCGCCAAAGCAAAATGGCATAACAAATATTTTTATAAAAATCACAAAAAATCAATTATGAAACACATGTCCCTGAGATGTACTTCTGTTTTAGTATTATTCGTTGCCTTATTCTTTACTGCCTGTAAAAAAGGAGATACTGGTCCTGCAGGCGAAACCGGTGCTCCAGGTGCAACCGGCGCAAATGGCGCTGCCGGCGCTACTGGTAAACCCGGAACTGCCAATGTTATTTACTCGGCCTGGATGGATGTTGAATTCAGTTTGGTCGATTCATTTACCGCTGTAGGTACCATAACTGCTCCAAAAATTGTAGACAGTATCATACAAAAAGGGGAAGTAAAAGTGTTCTGGAATGTGAATACGGCCAGCAATCCAAGCATTGTTGCATTACCTTACCACGACGATGGCGTATTGTTCGGCGCTTCTGATCTGGCAAATATTCCATTGATTAAAGTAGGTACTATTTCTCTCTATTCCAACTACAATCTCAGCTCACGTACAACTACTTCCGGCGAAAAAGCATTTCAGTATCGTTATATCATCGTTCCCGGTGGCATAACTGCACGTTCTGCTGTAAACTGGAACGACTATAAGCAGGTTCAGCACTATCTCGGGTTGAAAGACTAACGGGAACCCTGATCAGCAACAGTCGGGAATAACTTCCCGATTGTTTCATAAAATGTAAATCGGGTTGCCTCTTCAGGGGCGGCCCCTTATTTAAATGCTGAACGCTAAACACGCTAAATGCAGAACGCTGAACGCTAAATACAGAAAACTGCAAGCAAATTCCTTACAACATTCACAATACTGTATTATGAGAAATTCTGCGTCAATGATCCGGAAGGTTTATGCGGAGTTACAAAAACCAGGTTATAAAAAGATGAGTAACGGCAGGTCAGGTATACTGGGGATCGTGCTGATGCTGTTGGCGTTTGCCGGCACAGCACAAACGGCGAGTCCTGTTACCGTGACCGGGTTTACTGCCGATGTAATAGCCAATGGCGCTACATTCGCGGGTTCTGTGACCGCCGATGTAGATGGCAGCAGCTATTATTTACTTAATCAGAGTTTTACCGCATTCGGTACGCCTACCTATTATTTGCCTAACTCAGGCCTTATCAACAGTGTGGCCCCCGGCGCAGTTAGTTTCCAACTGGCAGATGCATCGGCCAATAACTCACTCCGGTTGGCCGCTACCAATGCTTCCGGTACATTGACATTGGCTACGCCCAAAACTGCCGGTGTAGTATACTTGCTGGCAACATCGGGTAGCGGGGCCGGCACTATTTCTGTTACTTTAAACTTTTCAGATGGTACTACCCAAACAAATACCGGGATAACCGTGCCTGACTGGTATGGCGGTGACGGCTATGCCAGACAGGGCATCGGCCGTGTTAACGGTACAGGCCAGGTGCTCGATAATGCCGGCGGTGCAACCAATCCGCGTTTGTACCAGGTATCTATGCCAGTGAACGGACCTAATTATTCAAAGACTATTTCGTCAATAACGATTACCCGTACAAGTACGGCAGGGTATGTACAGGTGATGGCGGTGAGTATAATGAATGCCTGCGTAGCGCCGGTTACACAGCCTACGGCGCTTGTATGGAATTCAGTTTCTACAAGCAATATTACAGGTTCTTTTACCGCAGCTTCCCCGGCTGCAGATGCTTACATTGTGGTGCGTTACCCCGCTGGTGCTACACCTGTTGCACCGGTGCATGGAACAACGTATAGTGCCGGAAATTTCCTCGGAACCGGTGTAGTCATTCAAACAGGAACGGCTACTTCTTTCAGCGCTACCAGCCTGACCGGTGGTACTGCTTATGATTTTTATGTATATGGTTATAATAATACCACTTGTATTGGTCCCGTTTATAATACAACAACACCTTTAACGGGAACGCAAACAACCAATATGTGTAGTGGTCCCAGTGGCGTTATCCCGGTTGGGCCAACGGGAACATATCCCACATTAACCGCCGCTTTGGCTGCTTTGACAGGTGGTGTCAGTGGTTCTGTAGTGCTTGAACTGCAAAGCAATTATACGAGTACCAACGAAACATTTCCTATTATCATTGGTCCCAACGCCTGTTTCAACGCTGCCCGTACGTTAACCATACGCCCGGCTGCCGGCGCCAACGGACTTGTTATTACCAGTTCCAAAGCCGGTGCAACCATAGATCTTGCCGGTGCAAATTATGTGACGATCGACGGACGTCCCGGTGGAACCGGAGCTTCCATATCGGTTACTGCTGCCGGTAATTTACATGCAACAAATCTGAATATCATCAACACCAATACAGCGGGTGCAGCAATAAAACTCGACAACGGTGCTTCTAATAATACAATTAAATATTGCGATCTGCAGGGACAAAGTACCGAGGCTGCCAACCTGCCCATAACAATGGCCGGTGTGGTATATATCGGAAACACCGGTTCCAATGGAAATGATAACAATACGATCGATCATTGTAACATCCATTCTACCGGTACCGGTACTACAAAACCTTCTATAGGTATTTATTCGTTGGGGTACGAAAATGCAAGCGCTGTCGCTGCTTATGTGTCGCAGTTCAACGATAACAATGCGGTGACAGGGTGTAACATTTATGATTATTTTTCAACCTCCAACTCGGCTGGTATAGAAGTAAATATTGGTAATACGGGCTGGACCATAGCCGGCAACAGCTTTTTCCAGACAGCGGTCATTACGGTTTCTGCTACAACTGCTTCCTATAACCGTGCTATATGGGTAACGCCTTTCCGGAGTACGTATGCCGGTGAAGTAGGTAACGGGTTTAACATCGTTGCTAACTATATCGGTGGCAGCGCTCCTATGTGCGCCGGTGCGCCTTATACGCTGGCCAATGGTTCTGCCGGTTATTTTGAAGGCATTCGGGTGGAAGTGGCAGATGCCGCTACGCCGCAGGCCGCTACGTCGTTACAGGGAAATGTGATCACGAATATCAGTATATATACCAGTACTACCAATGACGCCATGCATGCCGTGGCTATTGTAACAGGCAAAGGCAATGTAGATGTGGGTACATCTACCGGGAACATTATTGGGTCCGCTACCGGGGTGAACGGGTATACGGATGGCGGTATTACTATTACGGCCGTTTCCACCGTTCCGAGCCACATGATCTTCTTTGGCGGAACATATACCAGCAATGTTCAGCATAACATCATTGGTAATGTATTGCTGACAGCCACTGGTAATTCTTTCTCCGGCATTTTTGTCAATTCAGCTATTACAGGAAATTTCAGTAATAATACCATAACCAATATTACCGCTTCCAGTACCGGTGCAACAACCGGGGTGTATATTAACGGTATTCAGGTTACAGGCAGCCCGGTGCTGACCATTTCGAATAATACCATCCAGAACCTGACGAGTAATTATGCTACAACCGGAACTACTGGTTCGCAGGTAGTGGGTATTAATATCGGTTCCACCACAGCTGTTGTAAGCGGTGGTATAACCCGAAATATTATTCGTAACCTGGTTAACGCTACTGAAAGTACGGCTTCAGGATCAGGCAGCGCCATTATTGGTATTAACATGACCAGTAATGCGGCAGGTTGTAACGTGACAGGCAATATCATCGATTCGCTGATATTGACCGGAACGGCTACCGCTGCTACTACGAATGTGATCGGTTTGTATTACAGCGGTACTACATCCGTTACCAATACAGTATCTAAAAACTTCATTCATAGTTTTGATGCAACGGCTGCCAATACCAGCGCCGTATTCACCGGTATACATATTAATGGCGGTTCTTCCGTATTCAGCAATAATATGATCCGGTTAGGTATTAAACCTGGTGGTAGCCCGCTGACTACGGCACTAACCATATATGGCATTGCTGCCAATACAACGGCAACCAATAGTTTCTACCATAACAGTATTTATATTGGCGGAAGTGGCGTAGGAACGAATCAGGCTAATACATATGCCTTTACCAGGATCACTACATCCGGAACATACAATATCCGGGATAATATTTTTGCCAACACCCGTTCCAATGCAACCGGCGGCGGTAAGCATTTCAGCATCTACTTTGCAGGCGCCAATACCGGTGCAACGGTTAATTACAACGTATATCAATATAGCGGAACCGGCGGCAAGTTTGCTTTCAGCGGAACTACAGAGATCGCTCATTACATGAACGGTGGCACACCTACCGGCGGCTGGATCAACAGCGATGTGAACAGTGTGGCCGGTGATCCGAACTTTATCAATGCAACCGGAAGCGTATCGGCAGTAAACCTGCATATCAATACCACCGGCACATCGGTGGCCGAAGGTACGGGTACGGCGATAACGACTATAACAGACGATTACGACGGTGAGACCCGCAGCGGATTAACGCCGGTTGATATAGGCGCCGATGCCGGCAATTTTGTGGGAGCGGCAGCTACCTGTACTACACCGGATGCGCCAACCGCCCTGGTGTTGACCACGGTTTCTTCCACCCAGATCGATGGTGCGTTTACTGCTTCAGCCAGTGGCGCAAATGGTTATATGATCGTGCGGTATACGGCTGGTGCTACGCCTGTGGCGCCTGTAAATGGAATAACATATTCGGTAGGTAGTTCACTCGGTGCAGGCACGGTGGTAGCTACAGGTACTTCCCTGAGCTTTGCCAATACCGGATTACTGGGCAGTACAGCTTATGATTATTATGTGTATGCATTTAATAATGCTTGTGTAAGCGCTATTAAATACAGTACTGCACTTACTGGTACCAAAACAACGGCCGCTTGTAGCGGACCCAGCGGTTTGATCACCGTTGGCCCTACGGCTACCTATCCAACTTTAACAGCAGCACTTGCCGCATTATCAGGTGGTATCAGCGGTCCTGTGATCGTTGAGTTGCAAAGCAATTACACCAGCACCAGCGAAACCTTTCCGATCACTATTGGCTCCAATGCATGTTTTAGTCCGGCCAATACGGTTCTCATTCGGCCGGCAGCCAATGCCAATGGACTGGTGATCACCAGTTCGGTGCCCGGACCTACTATTGATTTCAGCGGTGGTACATATGTTACCATCGATGGAAGACCAGGCGGTGTTGGTTCGGCCATTACAGTAACTGCTGCAGGCAGCCTGAATACAACCAATTTGAACATTATAAATACCAGCGCCATTGGAGCGGCCATCAGGTTCGACAACAATGCTTCGCGCAACGCGGTAAAATATTGCGATCTGCAAGGTATGAACGCGTTTACGGCCGTTAACGGTTCAATATTTGCAACATTTGCCGGTGTGGTATTCTTTGGCAGCAATGGCGTCAATGGTAATGATAACAATACGATCGACCATTGTAATATACACTCAAGCGGTACCGGTACTTCAATACCATCAGTGGGTGTGTATGGACTGGGCGCCAACAATACCGGCGTGAATGCCAACTTCAATGACAACGACACCATTTCCAATTGTAATATTTATGACTACTTCCTGGTGAACGGTAATTCATCCGGTATCTTATTGACCCAGGGCGTTAATGCCTGGGTTGTTACCGGTAACAGCTTCTTCCAAACCAGCACCCGTACGTATACCACAGCAGGGTTCAACCGCGGTATCTGGATCATACCCAACCGTAATACCGGTAGCGTAGGGAACGGATTTGTCGTAACTGATAACTACATCGGTGGTTCGGCACCCGGCTGTGCGGGTACACCTTATACATTGTCGGCATTGGCCAACTATTTTGGTGGCATCCGGCTGGAGGTTGCAGATGGCTTACCGGTCAGTGCCAGTTCGGTACAGGGAAATACCATTACCAATATGGCTATTACCAGTACAACTACCAATGATGTATTTCATGGTATTGCCGTTACCGGTTCAAATGGTAACGTGAATATCGGTACCGTTACCGGTAATATAGTAGGTTCGGTTACCGGCGTTAATGCCATTACCATTGCTGCAGGAAGCGGCTCGCATACCATTCCTTATTATATCTCCAACGCCAACGGCGCCAATTCGGTGATCAACCTGAAACAAAATAGTGCAGGAGGTATCACGCTTTCCAATGCAGGTAATAATTTCTCGGGCATATTTGATGACAACCCGGGAACTGTGAATATAGATGGCAACCTGATCGGTAGTTTAACCGCTGCCAACAGCATCTATTCCACCAATACCGGTACTACCCTCAGATATATAAGAGGGATCAATATTTCTGGTGGTACTGGTACGTTCACCATTACCAATAACACGATTGCCAACCTTACCAATAATTCAACTTCCGCAACACAAGGCACCCAGACTGCCGGTATCAATATAGGTTCTGCTACATCAACAGTGCTAGGCGTAACGGGCAATACCATCCGCAATCTGTATTGTGCATCTCAATCAATAGGAGGCAGTGGCAATGCCAGCTTGTTGGGGATCTATATGGGCTCCACTATAGCTGCAGTAACGGTTTCTGGCAATACGGTGCATAGTTTAACAACCGGCTCAACAACCGGCGGTGTGCATATGGAAGGAATTTTCTTCTGGGGTGCTAATTCCGCCACTATTACCAGCACTGTTTCAAAGAACACGGTGCATAGTTTTGATATAACAACAACGAATACAAACGTCAACATCCGTGGCATAGAGGTAAACCAGGGTAAGGCAAACATCTATAACAACACGGTGCGCCTGGGGATAAGACCCGACGGCACTTCGCTCACCAATGCCGTACGCATAGATGGTATCATGAAAGGCAGTGAGTTGAACAGTAGTATTTTCTATAACAGCGTGTATATCGGTGGCACCGGTGTGGGCAATACTGCTGCAAGACATACTTCTGCCATTCGTAAAGAAACGACGCTTGGTACAGATAATATCCGGAACAACATCTTCATCAACGACCGGTCAAATGCAACAACCGGCAGTATGCACAATACTATTTGGGTAAATGGCTTAGCGCAATTAACATTTGAGCATAATATGTATGGCTATGGTGGTACAGGAGGCAACTTTGTATCAACCAATACGGCAAGCACTTCGTTTGCTGCTACGTATGCCAGCCGCTGGAATATCGGAAATAACAACGGCGACACCACCAGCAAGGCAGCAGATCCATTGTTTGTTGATGCAACCGGCCCTGCGACTACAGTTGACCTGCATATTACAACGGCTGCACCTTCTCCTGCCAATGCGGCTGGTGAACCTCTTACACTGGTAACAGATGATATGGAAGGGGAGGCCAGGGATCCGTTGACGCCTGATGTTGGCGCCGATGAGTTCACCCAGTCGAACGGTATCGATATGCAAGCCGTTTCCCTGGAATCACCGGTGACCGGAAGGGGATGTTATGGTAAAGAAGTTATTACCATCAAAGTGCGGAATAACAGTTCGGTAGCTATTGATTTCGCTGTTAATCCGGTAACGGTGACGGTAAATGTAACGGGTGCTGCTACAGCAACGATCAATTCAATATTGAATATGGGCACGCTGGCTGCTGGCGCTAGCATGGACGTTAAACTGTCAGCGGCTACTGATACGGTGAATATGAGTGCAGCAGGCACGTATATCTTTGCCGCCAAAACAACGGTGGCCGGTGATGTTAAAGTATCCAACGACGCCATGTCAATAGTTACCCGTACCCGTATAGCATTGGTAACCGGCACCATTAGCGCTTCATTGACCAGTTATTGCTTCACGGGCGCTCCGGTGTTAGCAGTGACCGGCGGCAATGGCTACTCCGGTATTCAATGGCAGCAAAGCACCGATTCTGTTTCGTATAGTGATATCACCAACGGAACTACTTCGCCATATACAACAACAGCCGCTACACAAACTTTATATTACCGGTTAGCTACTGGCTGTGTTACCGACACGCTCTACACACCGGCCATAAAAGTGAGTATAAATAATCCACAGGTGATCAGCACCACGCCAGGCGCCCGTTGCAATACAGGTGTGGTAAATCTGCAGGCAACCGGTTCAACGGGTACAACCCTGTATTGGTATGCCGATGCTACATCAACCACCCAGGTAGGCATGGGCGCTTCGTATACCACGCCTTCCATTGCTAATACTACTACCTATTACGTAATGGCCACGGCAGGTAGTTGTAGTTCGCCCCGTACCCCGGTAATAGCTGCTGTTAATGACCGCATTGCGGTTACAGCACAACCGGTTAACCAAAGCGTATGTATGGGCAGCCCGGTTACGTTTACCATTGGCGCTACCGGTTCTGCGTTAACTTACCAATGGAGAAAAGACGGTGTGAACATTCCCAGTGCAACCAGCAATAGCTATACTATTGCAAATGCTATAGTGGCTGATGATGGGCAGTACGAGGTGGTGATCACCAACCCATGCGGTATCATTGTTTCCAATGTAGCTACGTTGTCGGTGAAATCATCGAACAATTGGGTGGGTGCAGTAAGCAGTGATTGGAATACAGCTGCCAACTGGTGCGGCGGCGTACCTGTTTCAACGACAGATGTTACTATTACTGCCGGTACACCATTTAGTCCGGTGGTAAACGGTATAGCCAATGCGCATACCATTACGATCGGCACCAATGCTTCGGTTACCGTTAATGCCGGTGGTACGCTGAACCTGTATGGGAACTTTGTAAACAGCGGTACGTTTAATGCTACTACAGGTACGGTCGTTTTCCGCGGTACGGCAAACCAAACCGTGACTGCTATGTCAGCGGGCAATGTGGTCGTGACCGGTGCAGGTGTTACCCTGAATGGCAATATGACTGTAAGCAATATGCTTGGATTAAGCAGTGGAAATATAACCCTGGGTACTTATAATATGTACCTGCAAAATGCAGCTACGGGTAGTGTCGCCAGCCATATCATAACCAATGGCAGCGGTTCTGTGATCTGTCCCAATGTGATAGGTTCCATCTCGGTTCCGGTTGCACCTACTGCCACCAGTTATAACCCGGTTATCATTGATAACGGTCAGGGTATGACATACACCGTTCGGGTGAAGGAAGGTCTGATAGCTGATGTGATCGATAACAGCAAGGCAATCAATCGTACCTGGACAGTCACTACCACTACTACACCAGCATCGCCCGTGAACATAATTGTGCAATATGGGGATGCTGATGCGAATGCCGGTTGTATACCAACCGCTGCCATGGATGCCGGTGTTTACAATGGTGTAACCTGGGCATTGATCTCACCAACAGGCGGTGTAATGCCAACAGGAACTGCAACAGCAAGACAAGTAACCTTATCAACCACCCAATTAGGCAACATAGTATTAACAAACCAGGGTATGTTGAAAGCAGCGGTGCATGAATTCAACGTTCAGTTGCTGCCCACGCTGGTTACCGGCAATAGTGCTAAACTAAGGATCAGCAGTCCCAGGACCATGACCATTAACTGGGCCGTAATAGACATGACAGGCAGCATGGTCAGGAAATTCACTACTTCATTAACAACTGGTATGAATGATGTCAATGTGTCGCTGGCAGGTTTGGCGAGTGGAGTGTATACGCTGCACGGGATAGGAGATGATGGAAGAAAACAAGTGATCCGGTTCGTAATAAAACACTAAATAAGATGATTGGTTAACTATTTGAATAAGCCCCAGATGTGATCATGCATTTTTCGAGTCCCGCTGTCTAGCGGGACTTTTTTTTGTGCTGAGCGAAGTTAAAGGAGGTGGTTTTTCATTTATAAAAGGGTGGTTTCCGCCACCGGCGGAGGCTCACCTTAAGGCCTCATCAAGAAAAATGGTGAGCCCCACCCAAAGCGGGACCCACCCTTGTATGGTTCTTCATTAAATACTTTTCAGCCAGGTGGTCATTTCCTGTAATACGGCAGGGGCGATGGTTTCGGGCAGTTGAGCGTATTCTGTGATTGTGCAGGTATTGCAATGTTGTAACAGGTGATTTAAGCCGGGGATGATCTTTGTTGTGGTATTTTTGTGTTGAGCAGCAGCAGTATATTTCTCCCAGTTCTGTGTATTGTTACGCGCGTTCAGCATGATGTCTTTTTCTCCATAAATAGATAATACCGGTACTTGTATTTTCGTAATATGATCAGCCGGATCAAACCGGATATGAAAACGATACCACTTGCCGGTAGCCTGCCGAACATATGATTCAATGGGGAACCGGAAATGATCGTATTTAATATGAAGACTGTCTACTAATTGATCATCCTTCACTTTCCAGTTTTTGTAAGTTGCCCGCAGCATTGTTTCCATGGCGGTATCATTGGCATATTGATACGCCACCTGGAACATCCGTGCATTGATGTCGTTATACCGGTCTTTATCGTGTTGCGGAATATTAGCCACTTGTACCAGTTGCCGGTTTTGTTCCAATAATGCATCAAGACCTTTGGTGGCCAGTCCGGAAAGACTGATAATAAAATGTACATCTTTTGATCGGGCAGCCGCCATGGCGATCGCTGCACCGCCTTCACTATGTCCCAGCAAACCAATGGACGTTTCCTTTAACTCAGGCCGTGCTTTTAAATAAGCAACGGCCAGTAAAGCATCATTGGCAAAATCAGCGGTAGTAGCATCTTCATATTGACCGGTTGTTTCACCGGTGCCGCGGTCGTCAACACGTAACACGGCCACACCCTGACGCGATAAGCTATCTGCAATAACGGCAAAGAATTTATGTCCGGCCATAGTACCATCCCGGTCTTGTTTACCAGTACCCGAAACCAGTACAATAGCTTTGTTGGCTTTTTGTGCTATTGGTAACGTGAGGGTGCCTGCAAAGCGGATGCTGCTATCGGCATTGCAAAAAAAAACAGACTCGCTCGAATACGGAAGTCCCGGTGTTTGTCCCGCTGTTAGCGGGGCTCCTGTTTTTTGCACGGATGCTTCTTCTTTCTTCAGGGTTTCAATGATAAAGGCTATTTCATCGGCCAGGGCGCTGGGGCTGCCTTTGTACCCATTGTTCACCCA
>DASUVL010000236.1:0-4808 GCA_036379015.1 Niastella sp. | reverse complement strand
GGCCGCATATTCACTTTCGGCTCCCAATGCTTCAAAATCGGCCCAGGTAGGCAGTCGCCATAAACCACTATGCAGGAACTGATCCACAGCCGTTGCATCATCCAGGTTCAGGTCAGCAACCGGATCGGCAGTTACCTCGTTGGTATAGCTGGTTAAAATTTGCTGCACTTTGGGTGATAGGTCTTTTACCCGAAGTTCACTAATGAAAATGCGTGGATATTGGGGAGATGGCGGTGCATACCAATATGCATCCAGCTTCTTTTCCGGGAAATGATAATAATCCCTTTTCTGATAGCCATAGTGTAAAAAGATCTTTTCCAGCGATTGTATGCCGAGGTGTGGTACACCCATTGTGCGAAATGCAATATGGTCATTTTCAATGTCACCTGCCTGTTGTATCACATTTTCCTTGATCATGGCGTTGATAATGCCCGATACATCGGGCACCCGCTCCTTATAGCGGGACATAAGACCTGATAAAACGTTATCGATTGTATATGACATTCGTTGGTAGTTTATTGCGCAGTTTATAGTTTGTTGTTTATAGTTTATGGTTCTTTTATTCGGGGAAACCGACATTATTTTAGCTTCTCGAATTAAAAGCATTCACCATTGACTATTCACCATTCACGTTTGGCATTAAGCCTTCCCATACAATCCCCCGTTCTTCGTCTTCAGGAACTTCTCAAACGAAATTTCTTCCTGTTTTATAAATCCCTGTTGCGGCAATTGTTTGTTGGCTACCATTTCCACTACGGCTGCTACCGATGCGGCGGTTGTCCAGGAAATAGCGCGCCATTCCCTGCCATTGATCGTAATAGGATGATATGCCTGGTAGAATTCTTCCCGTGCCAGCTCCTGCCCTTTCCAACCTTCCACTACAGCATACACATACACCACATCTTCCCGTACCGGCGGTTTGGCTTCCGTTAATATTTGTTCAGTTAACGCCCGTTTATCTTTCAGGATCAGTTCATATAACAAAAATCTCATCAGGCGGGCATGACCGGGGTACCGGATGGTTTTATAGTTCAGCGTATCTACTTTTCCTTCCAGGGTCTCGCATAAAGTACCCAATCCGCCGCTGGTGCTGAACGCTTCAAACTCCTGCCCTTCGATATTGATCTGTTCAATTCCATCCAGAGAAGGCACCATTTTGCGAACGCCATTGTGTATCACTTCCGCATCATTAATATACTCATTGATCACACCGGCCGGTGACCAGGTGAAGGAATACGCCATCAATCCATTGGGAAAACGGGGCAATGCGCCTACTCTTAGTTCAACATCACGCAATTTGGTAAAGCGGTGACACAGATCGGCGCCCACAATGCCGATAAATCCGGGGGCCAGTCCGCACTGCGGCGCCATCACTCCTTTCGACGTTTCGGCCATTTTACGTATAGCACTGGTGGTGGGTACATCTTCCGTCAAATCGAAATAATGAATACCGGTTTTGAACGCCGCTTCTGCTACCGGTAAATTCAGGTTGTAAGGCAGACACGATACCACGCCATCCTGTTTTGACAGCAGCTCTTCCAGGAATTTGGCATCCTTTATATCCCCGGTTACTATTTTAAAAGGCAGGTCGGCTGGAGCGTGTTGATCAACACCAGTAACAGTAAAGAGATCATTCAGCAAGGTGGCTACCAGTGAACCCACTTTGCCCAGTCCGATAACGGCAATATGTTTCATAATTTTCTTTAGTTAACAACATGAATAATAATACAATTAATTAACCGGCCTATTTTCCGTTAGGCGCTGTGTCAATTAAAAATACAACAACAAATCAGGATTGAGTACTGCGTACGCGGTATAGAAGAAATGAATACTATGGAACGTTGGCGCATGCGCTTCGCAGGTACGCCAGGTAGGAGTAGAATATTTTTACATTGTCATTCACAATGCGAATGTATTCAAAGCTGGTTAAATAACAAACAGTATGCTTGAAAAACCAGATTGTGAGGATTTTACACGTTGCTTGGGGTATGGTGCGATGCTCGCAGAAAACGGCAGGTCAACATCTGGTTACCTGGAAAATTCGTAACTTAATATAAATAAACTATATGTCTAGCGGTGGCCTGCTCTTCATCCCTGATATCAGTGGCTTCACGCAATTTGTTGAAAAAACTGAGATCGAACATAGCCAGTTCATCATTCAAAAGCTGCTCGAATCGCTGATCAACAGCAATCAATTGGAACTACAGGTGTCAGAAATTGAAGGGGATGCTATTCTCTTTTACAAGTTTGGCAACCCACCGGGCAGTAAGGCCATTTATGACCAGGTGGAGAAAATGTTCTGTGAATTTCATCACCTGCTGCGTAGTATTTCGGTACACCGTCTTTGCCAGTGCGGGGCCTGCAGAGAATCAGAAAAGCTAAGTCTGAAGATCATTACCCACCAGGGCGAGTTTGCGACGTACAACGTTAAAGAGTTCAGCAAGCTGATCGGTAAAGATGTGATCAGGGCACATCAGTTATTAAAGAACGATATCCCCCAACACGAATACTGGCTGGTTACTGACAACCTGTATCAACAATACTTTAAACTTGAAGAACTGCCCAGTTGGATGCAATGGGTACCTGGTCGAAAGGAATTGGAGAATGATTTCATCAGCTTTCAATATGTATATCTTTCTCCCCTGCTTGATAAAGTGCCGGTAGAACCTCGTTTTCCTTCTGCTCTTCAACAAGGTAAAATTGAATTACTGCGGGTTCGTAAAGAAGTGCCAGCCGATTTTCTGCATTTGTTTTACCTGACAATAAACCTCGACCTGCGCCCGCAATGGGTTGAAGGATTGCGCTCGATCGATAAAATGGGTTTTCCCGAAAACCTGGTAGGTGCATCGCACCGGTGTATTTTGGAGAATGGTAGTGAGGTCATTATTACGAGTCATGTAAGAGCCTCTGATACCTGTATTGAATATGAAGAAACGACGAAAGATGGGCAAAGCACCATGCATTACGAGTTTAATAAGATCGCTTCGCAACGAGCCATTGCCTCTATTGTCGTTTATATGAAGAAGAACCCGCTGAAACAACTCCTGTTCAGGTTGTTTATGAAAAAACGTACAACCCGTTTGCTTGAAACTTCCCTGAATAACCTGGTATTATTGTACCAGCGACAACAGAACTGATTTACAGATCCCCATACATCTTTTTCAACCCGGTCTTAATATAGTCCGGCAGGTTCATTTGTGCGCCAACCCGTTTGAAGAATGTTCTGTCAGTGGCTACGGTCAGTGCATCGAGTGAAATAGGGATCAACATTTCTGGTTTTATTTGGGCGGCGGCAACATCCCTTTGATGCGGGGCCGCGTTCTCCGTGGAGTTGATTTTTGGACGTACAGCTTCTCCTTCCTCTTCATTATGGTCCAGTACCAACACCCATTCCGGTTCTTGATTAGCTACCGGAAGCAGATTCAACGGAATATTAAATTGGTCCCCTTTGCTATCACGCATTCTTAGGATCGGTGGAAATCCCCTGGCTATATCTTTAATGTTCCATAATCCATTTTTTACCCGTTTGGTAGCCTGCGCCAGGGTCAGTTCGCCAACTACCGGATCAGAGGTCAGTTGTTTCAGGTTAAACAATTTCGGTTTCTTGCTGATGGTTTTGGCTTCCGTACCCTTGCTCTCAAATGTGCGCATCAGCGGTGCATCGCCATAGCGCGGCGTTCCATTAATAACAACCAGCGCTATGCTTTTTTCCGAAGCCTGTAATATGGTTTTATAGGGATCGTTCCCCGACCCTTTTATAACTACCAGATCGGCCCGTTTTCCTTTTTCCAACGTCCCCAGCTCTTTATCCCATTTAATGATACGGGCGGCATTTTTGGTAGCCATGGCCAGCAACTCATAATCGCTGAACAGTTTCCCGTTAGCATCGTTGTATAGTTTAGCTACTTTCAGTTCACCCAATAAATTCTTACTGCCGCTGGGCGACCAGTCAGAACCCAGTGCAATTGTAATTCCGCTTTCTTTGGCGCTTTTAATATCGGCTGTTTGTCCGTATAACAACAGGTTGCTGAAGGGCGACCATACCATCGACGCGCCTTTTTGTTTCATCATGGCAAAGTCGGGCGCCTGTAAGGCTACACAATGTATACCGCACAGCGAGGGGCCAATAGCCCATTCATTTGGCTTAAACTGCAGGTGTTCAAAATGCCTGCGTGCCGAAGCATTCGTTCCTTCGCTTAAGTGCAGCAGCATACAGGTGCTTTTTTGTATTTGCTTCAAAAACTTTGCTGCATCCCGGGCTACTATGTCTGGAATATGCGCATCTACGTTAGGCAGACCGGGATCGGCAGTTTCTTCTACATTACGCACAATACCGCGATAGTATTTTTTAATACCGGCATTGCTGAATAACATGATTCCTTGTGATGTAGTTACGCCACCTGCCAGGCATTTGCATTCCACATACCTAACAATAGCTTCCACATAACCTTTGGTTTTACCCAGCAGGTTCATGGGATAGCTGATCCGTTGTTTGTATGGGTCAATGCCACTCCATTGCGACCGGTTTTCGTATCGCTTAGGCACCTCCCACAAGGGCAGGCAGTTATAACTTAAATGATTGTGTAGTTCGATAAAACCGGGAAAGATGGTGCCTTTTGTTTTAATCACCGGGTAACTGGTCAATGCTTCCGGAACCGGTTTGCCATCCGGGATGATGGCTTCTATACGGGAAGCATTTATAAATATGGTTCCCTTTATAAATTCTTCGGGGGCTGCCATTGTTACTATAATTCCGTGTAATCCGTACTGGGGACTTTCCAGTGGGTCTATGACGGGTTTCTTGGGCA
>DASUVL010000235.1:0-6549 GCA_036379015.1 Niastella sp. | reverse complement strand
CCAACCGCTGGAAGATGGCATTTAATTCCTCGTTCAGCAAACTTCCCACTTGTTTTTGTCGTTTCCCTTCTTGCATTTACTTTAACGGTTTAATCCCCGTAAAATTAGTTACTTTGCACCGTTTACTCATTATTTTAACTGTTCATGAAGCGATTTTCAAGGATTTTCTTTTATCTGCGCGACCAGAAAGGCAAAATTGTATCATACCTAGTATTCAATCTGTTATCTATAATTTTCTCCCTGGTTTCACTGGCAATGCTGGCCCCTTTTTTAAAGCTTTTATTTTCCAACGAAGCTCCGCTTACAGTACGGCCAGTCTGGGTATTCTCATCCGATGGGGTCATGAACCAATTGAAATATGGCCTCAGTTACCTGATCATAAACTTTGGACCTGCCAAAGCCCTGATAGCCATTTGTATCACGATCATAATTTCCATATTATTTAAAAATCTTTTTTTATACCTGTCGTACCGTATGTTGATCCCGTTACGGAACAGGATCATGACTAATTTCCGGGAAGACCTGTACAATAAGATACTCGTGCTGCCGGTAAGTTATTTTACCGACCAACGCAAAGGTGATATGATGTCGCGCATGAGTAACGACATGAACGAGATTGAATGGTGTGTCATTGGCGCACTCGAAGGATTGATCAAAGACCCATTGAACATTCTGATCGTACTGGCTTCGCTTATTTTCCTGAGCCCGACGTTATCGCTGGTGATGCTGGTATTGTTACCAGTAGCCGCATTTATTCTTGGCCGTGTAAGCAAAAGCCTGAAAAGACAATCGGGCGATGCACAGGAACAACAAGGCTTGTTGTTAAGTATACTGGATGAAACGCTGGGCGGATTACGAGTGGTAAAAGCATTCAATGCCGAAAAGTTAATGCGTAACCGTTTTTTTGGCACCAACAACTTGTTGAACAAACTGCGTATACAAATGGCTTTCCGCCGCGACCTGGCTTCCCCCATGTCGGAGTTTTTAGGGGTAATGATCTTCTGCTGTATTTTGCTTATAGGTGGCTATATGGTATTTAATCAAAAAGGATTGGCGCCGACCGCCTTTATCACCTACCTGACTTTGTTTTACCAGATCATTCAGCCGGCTAAATCACTGTCCCAGGCATTTTATAATATGCGCCGGGGCGCTGCCGCCATTGAACGTATTGAAAGTGTATTAGTGGCGCCGCTGGCTGTTAAAGAATCAGACAATCCCAGGCACCTGCATTCATTTGAAAACAAGATCGAGTTCAAAAATGTCACCTTTAAATACGAAGATGTTACCATTCTCGATAACGTTAACCTAACTATTGAAAAAGGTAAAACCATTGCCCTGGTAGGTTCATCCGGCGCCGGTAAAAGCACGCTGGCCGACCTGGTTCCCCGCTTTCATGATGCCAGTTCCGGCGAACTACTTATCGATGGCGTTAACATTAAAGAATATTCGTTGTTGTCGCTACGCGATCAAATGGGCATTGTTACCCAGGAGCCCATCCTGTTCAATGATAGCATCGCCGGCAATATTTCCCTGGGCAACCCCGTTGCCAATATTGATGAAATTGAACAGGCAGCCCGTGTTGCCAATGCGCACGATTTCATCATGCAAAAAGAAGAGAATTACCAAACCAACATAGGCGACCGGGGCGGTAAGCTCAGTGGTGGCGAACGCCAACGGGTAACCATTGCCCGGGCCGTGCTAAAAAATCCGCCGATTCTTATCCTTGACGAAGCCACTTCTTCGCTGGATACGGAAAGCGAGCGGCTGGTACAGGATGCTATTAACAAGATGATGCAGAACCGCACCAGTATCGTTATCGCTCACCGGCTAAGCACCATTCGCCATGCCGATGAAATCATCGTATTACAAAAAGGCAAGATCGTTGAACGCGGTACGCACGATAACCTGATCGCCCAAAACGGTTTTTACAGGAAGCTGGTAGATATGCAGGAGGTGAAATAGTACCCCCTGCTTCCATTGCCTTTTGTACATCATCCCAACCATTCAGCCCTCAAACTGTTTTCAAGTTATCTAAATAGCTAATTTTCGAATTAATTAATCTACACATTACATGAAAAGGGCTGCTGCTTTAGGCATGATACTACCATGCCTGCTATTGGTTGTTATTACCTCCCATGCTCAAAAGCAAAATTTCACTTTTGAACAGATCTTCAAAAACGGTGAATCGGGTGTTACCAAACAATTGCCCACGGTTAAAGGGTGGGCAGATGATTCCCATTACTTACTGACACAGAAAGAAGCCGATGGAAAAAGCACTACCCTTATGGTGGATGTAAAGACTGGCAAATCGGTTCCTTACCCCAATGTTGAAATGGATCAGCTGCAACCGCCCGTAGTGGTATCAGGCGCCGTAAATATTACTTTATCGCCCGATAAAAAATGGGCCGCTTATACGAAAAAAGATAATAATCTATATGTATTGAACGTAGCCACCAATAAAGAAACCCCGATCACTACAGATGGTTCTTCAACCATTTTAAACGGCTATGCATCGTGGGTTTATTACGAAGAAATACTGGGCCGGGCCACCCGGTATAAAGCTTTCTGGTGGAGCAACGATAGCAAGCACATCTGTTTTATGCGGTTCGATGAATCGCAGGTTCCCGTATTTCCCATTTATGTAGCCGACGGACAACATGGCTACCTGGAGAACACCCGTTATCCCAAAGCTGGTGACAAAAACCCGGAGGTAAAAATTGGCGTTGCCGCCGTTAATCCGGGCGAAACGGTTTGGGCCGATTTTAATGCAAAAGATGATCAGTATTTTGGTACACCGGTATGGTCGCCCGACGGGCAATTATGGGTGCAATGGATGAACCGGAAACAAAATAACCTGAAGTTCTATAACATCGATCTCTCAAATGGCAGCAAAAAAGAAGTGTATGATGAGAATCAACCTACCTGGATAGACCTCGATGAATACGAGCGGGTAACTTTCTTATCAGCCGGTAAAGGCTGCATTATGAAGAGCGACCGCGATGGCTGGGAGAACCTGTACTTCTACGATAATAATGGCCAATTGAAAAACGCTATTACATCTGGTAATTTCTGGGGAACCGGCATTATTAAAGTTGATGAAAAAGCAGGCGTTGTTTATTTCAGGGCTCGCAAGGAAAATTCAGCCCGCTTTGATCTGTATAAAACCGGGCTGAACGGCAAAGGACTTACCCGCCTGAGCTTTGGGGATTTCAGCCATGACTTGGTCAGCGTTTCACCCAATGGCAGCTACTTTATCACAACTTACTCCAACTTAAATACGCCGCCTGCCATGGCCCTGGTTGATGCCAAAGGAAAGATCGTTCGGGAAGTGGCCAACAGCAAAGGCAGCAGTTTCGGTACGTTTAATCTCCCTAAAAACGACCTGTTGCATGTGCCCTCTGCCGATGGATTGTTTGACCTGCCGGTAGTTATTACCTACCCCATCAATTTTGATCCCACTAAAAAATATCCGGTGCTTATCAGCATTTACGGAGGTCCCAATGCCGGCACGGTATACGACCGCTGGCGGCCCGCCGCATCACCAATACAATGGTGGGCGCAGGAAGGCATGATACAGGTAGCCTTTGACAACCGCAGCAGTGGTCATTTTGGAAAAAAGGGATTGAACTATATTTTCCGTCAATTGGGTAAATATGAAATTGAGGATTACATGGCCTGCGGCCGCTGGTTAAAGAAACAGCCCTGGGTAGATAGTAGTAAACTTTGTATAACCGGCGGCAGCTTTGGTGGTTATATGACCTGTATGGCGCTTACATATGGCGCCGATGTATTTCCTTATGGCATTGCCAATTCATCGGTAACCGACTGGCAGTTTTATGATACCCATTATACTGAACGGTTCATGAATACGCCACAGGATAATCCGGATGGCTATAAGAACACGTCGGTATTAACCTATGCCGATAAATACAAGGGCCTGTTGCGTATTGTTCACGGCACTTCAGACGACAATGTACATATGCAGAACAGCATGGTTTTGATAAACAAGCTTGAGGACCTTAAAAAGCATTTTGAATTCATGGCCTATCCCGGTGAGCGGCATGGTATAAGCGGGTTGAAGGGCGTGCACAACCGTTACGAGGCGTACAAATTTTATTATCAGTATTTATTGGAAAAGCCTATGCCGGCCAAATTCTGGGCGTCGGAATCGCAAAAGGGTTTTTAAATAAAGTGAAAATGGGCCATCCGCCAGTTGGCGGATAGCCCATTTAAAATACAAAAAGCCGTCCTGGCTGAACCGGGATGGCTTTGTTATTTAAATACGTTATTGGCATAGCAACCCTATTCCACAACAAGCAGAATGATAACCATTCGATTATAAAGCAGACAATGGTTACTTATTCATCATTTGCTTGGCCTCGATACTCAAAGTAGCGTGCGGCACAGCCCGTAACCGGGCTTTATCGATCAGCTTACCAGTAACCCGGCAAATACCATAAGTTTTGTTCTCGATGCGCATCAGAGCTTTCTCCAGGTGATCGGTGTAATTGATCTGACGGCTGGCCATCTGGGCCAACTGTTCCCGTTCCATACTCATACTGCCATCTTCCATGGTCATGTAGCGATTTTCAGCTTCATCGCCACCCATTTCATCTTTACGGGTTATTAAACCTTGTAAATAAGATAGTTCTTTTTTTGCCTGCTCTAATTTTTTTAAAATCAGATCTTTGAACTCAATCAATTCGGCGTCACTATATCTCATGGTTGGTCCTGTTTGAATGTTTTCTGGTTGATCTAAAACTGATTTCGTGAATTCAGGTTCGTACTTGCGTGCTGTTTTCGTTTTCATTTCTGGTATTACCACCTTCACAGGTTTGGCCGGAGGTTCCGGCTTTTTGGGAGGTGGCGGAGGTGGAACCGGTTCCGGTTTTTTTATTTCCACCTTAATTTCCGGTTTATCGACTTTAACAGGAGTCTCAACTGTTTTCTTTATTTCTTTAACTTCTTTAATGTCAACGTGTTTGGCAACTGGCTTGGCGGCTGGTGCTGGTGCCGGTGAAGGCTTCGCATGCGCTTTAGGTGCTGCCTGATGAACTACAGGATGTGAATGGGGCTTGGCCGGTGCCTTCTTTTCAGCAGGCTTGGCTGCCTTTTTCACCGAAGGCTTACTTTCCTTCTTAGCAACTACTTTTTTGGCAGCAGGTTTGGCTGCCCCGCCGGCCGGATGGGCTGACTTTTTGGGGGCAATCGTTTTTTTTGCTGGCTTGGCCGCCTTTTTCTTGGTTGCCATACTTTTACGCTTTTTTTGTAACGAACACTTTTAATGGAATATCGTTCACTTCAATTTCGGTGCCACCTGGTAATTCAGCTACTAGTTCAACTTTATCTGCCAAAACTTCAGTGCAAATATAATTATTAAATTGGGCGATCGATTGGTTTAACTCCTGGTGTTCGGTTACCTTGACCTCTATTCGATCCGTAAGTTCGAAACCACTGTCTTTGCGGATTTTCTGGATACGGTTAACCAGTTCGCGGGCATTTCCTTCGCTTACCAGTTCTGGGGTAACGGTTACATCTAAAGCCACGGTGAGAGCATCTTTATTGGCCACCATCCACCCGGGGATATCTTCACTGGTGATCTCTACTTCATTAGTCTGTAATATTAAGGGTTCGCCGTCAATTTGCAATGAAATAGTACCATCTTTTTCCAATTTCGATATGTCTTCCTGTGTAAAAGCGGCTAATGCTGCTGCTACGGGCTTCATTTTGGCTCCCAGCTTCTTACCTAATGCCGTATAATTGGGCTTTATCTTCTTTTTTATAAAACCATTATCTTCCGTCAGATATTCGATCTCCTTGATGTTCACTTCACTTTTTATCAGGTCTTCTATCTTCTCGATCTGCTCTTTCATGTGTTTATTCAACACAGGCACCAGTACCTTTTGCAGGGGTTGCCGTACTTTTATATTTACCTTCTTGCGTAATGATAATATAAGGGAGGAACTGTCCTGAGCCAGTTGCATCCGCTCTTCCAGGGAAGTATCTACGACAGCCTGATTACTAACGGGGTAATTGGTATGATGCACCGATTCTGACTTATCCCTGCCGGTTACTTCGTTCAGGTTCCGGAACAAGGCATCGCTAATGAATGGCGAAATAGGCGCCATGAGCTTTAATACAGTTTCGAGGCATTCGTACAGGGTTTGATACGCACAAACTTTATCATGCTCATATTCCCCTTTCCAGAACCGGCGGCGGCACAACCGCACATACCAGTTGCTCAGGTGTTCATCCATGAACTCCTCGATGGCCCTGCCTGCCTGGGTAGGCTCATAATCGTCCATATACTCCGTTACCTTTTTGATAAGGGTGTTTAGGGAAGAAAGGATCCAGCGGTCAATTTCTGGCCGTTGTTCCAGGGGGATATATGCTTCTTTAAAGGAAAATCCATCTACATTGGCATACAGCGCAAAGAACTGGTAGGTGTTATACAGGGTGCCAAAGAATTTACGCTGTACTTCCTTGATGCCTTCCAGGTCGAACTTCATATTCTCCCAGGGCGAAGCATTGGTGATGAGGTACCAGCGT
>DASUVL010000234.1:0-4752 GCA_036379015.1 Niastella sp. | reverse complement strand
TGGCGTTAACAAATATCGACCAAACGTTACTGAGCCGTTCATTAAATGAAGGGTTTTCAGGTGGTGAAAAGAAGCGGAATGAAGTATTCCAGATGGCTATGCTGCAACCCAAACTGGCTATCCTCGATGAAACAGATTCTGGTCTGGATATTGATGCCATCCGCATCGTTGCCAATGGCGTGAATAAATTACGCAGCAAGGATAATGCGGTACTGTTAGTTACCCACTATCAACGTTTACTGGATTATATCGTTCCTGATTTTGTGCATGTATTGTATAACGGACGGATCGTAAAATCGGGCCCTAAAGAACTGGCGCTGGAGCTGGAAGAAAGAGGGTATGATTTTATTAAAGACGAGAATAAAATAGAAGCGTAAACGCTAAGCAGGCAATTGATCATTTAGCCGGTACAAAATTTACACAATGAACAATTTAGAATATATAAAAGAACGGTATAGTCAGTTACCTTCTGTAAACGACCTGAATGGATTGGGGGTTATTCGTCAAAAGGCATTTGATGCGTTAAATAAAATGGGCATACCAACCACTCGCCACGAAGAGTGGAAGTATACCCGTATCGGAAGCTTCTTTAATAAAGAATATCAGTATACCGAAAGCCAGTCCCCATTAAACGCCGCTGATCTGGCGTCCGTTCGCTTACCGGGTTACGAGCAGGCCAACGAACTGATCTATATAAACGGCCGCTATTCATCTGAATTATCGGTAGTTCGTTCAAAAGGATTGACCGTGCAGTCCCTGCAGGAAGCTGCGAAGAATGAATACAAAGACATTGTTGCAAAACACCTGGGTGTTAGCAGCAATTACCTGAAAGACGGTATCATTGCCCTAAGTACAGCTTTTGTACAGGATGGTGTGTTTGTGCATGTTAAAAAAGGGCAGATCGTTGAACATCCCATTTACATTTATAATATTACCGATGCCCGGCAGGCCAATATTCTGGCGCAGCCGCGTACGCTGGTATATGTTGGCGAGAACGCACAGGTGAAGTTTGTAGAAACTTTCAACACCCTGGGTACACAGGAAAGTTTTACCAACCGCGTGATCGAGATTGTGGTGGAGAAAGATGCTATCACAGAGTATTACAAAATACAAACCGATGCATCGCACGCCAGCCAGGTTGCTACCACCCATATACAACAGATCGGTAAAAGCTATACACATACCGTAACCGTGTCACTGAACGCGGGTCTGGTTCGTAATAACCTGAACATTGTGCTGGATGAACAGTATTGTGAAGCGCACCTGTACGGAATCTATTTACAGCAAGGCCAAAGCCACATCGATAACCATACGGTGGTAGATCATGCCAAACCCCATTGCGAAAGCAATGAGTTGTACAAAGGCATGTTAGACGACCAGAGCACCGGTGTATTTAACGGAAAAATATTTGTAAGACAGGATGCGCAGAAAACCAATGCGTACCAGAGCAATAAAAATGTCTTACTGTCTGAAGGGGCTAGTGTAAACACTAAACCGCAGCTGGAGATATTTGCAGATGATGTAAAATGTTCGCACGGTTGTACTATCGGTCGCCTCGATGATGAAAGTTTATTCTACCTGCGCTCAAGAGGTATTCCTGAAAGCACGGCCCGCTCTTTGTTGTTACACGGGTTTGCCGTGGATATTCTGGAACAAATTAAACTGGCGCCCATCCGTGAGTATGTTGATAAACTGATTTCAGAACGTTTGGAATTTAATATAGTATGATATCAAGCAACACCATAACAAAGGAACTGGATGTATATGCCATACGGCAACAGTTCCCGGCACTGAACCGGCAGGTGAAGGGGAATCCATTGATTTATTTTGATAATGCCGCGACCACACAGAAGCCGCAGGTGGTGATAGATGCACTGGTTGATTATTATACCAACTTTAATGCGAATGTGCATCGGGGTATACATACACTGGCTGAAGAAGCAACTGCTGCCTTTGAAGCCAGTCGCGATGCAGCCCGTCAGTTTATCAATGCAAGTTCAAGAGAAGAGATCATTTTTACCCGGGGCACTACAGAAGGTATTAACCTGGTAGCGTATACCTGGGGACGTAAAAATATACAGGCAGGGGATGAGATCATTATCTCGGAAATGGAGCACCATTCCAACATCGTTCCCTGGCAAATATTATGTGAAGAAAAAGGCGCTGTGCTGAAGGCAATTCCCCAGAAAAACGGGGAGTTGTTGCTGGATGAATATAAAAAGCTGCTGAGTTCAAAAACAAAACTGGTTTCTGTAGTGCACGTGTCGAATGCATTGGGAACCGTAAACCCGGTAGAACAGATCATACAACTGGCGCACCAGGTTGGCGCAGTAGTGATGATCGATGGCGCGCAATCAACCGTTCACCTGGATATTGATGTGCAGGCGATGGATTGCGATTTCTTTGCTTTCTCCTCTCATAAAGTATACGGACCAACCGGTATTGGCGTATTATATGGCAAGAAACATTTGCTTGAAGCCATGCCTGTTTTTCAGGGTGGGGGTGAGATGATCAAAGAAGTGACGCTGGAAAAAACAACCTATGCCGATCTGCCCTATAAATTTGAAGCCGGTACACCGAATATCGGTGATGCCGTGGTATTAAAAGCGGCGCTGGATTTTGTAAGTAAGATCGGCAAAGAAAAGATCCGGAACCACGAAAATGAATTACTGGCCTATGCAACGGAACAATTGTTGCAGATACCCGGTGTAAAAATTATTGGTACGGCCGCAAACAAAGTGAGCGTTGTTTCCTTTGTAATTGATAAAGTGCATCCGCAGGATATTGGCATCTTGCTCGATAACCGCGGTATTGCCGTAAGAACCGGTCACCATTGTGCGCAGCCATTGATGCATTGCTTTGGCATACCGGGTACTATCCGGGCATCTTTTGCCATGTATAATACCAGGGAAGAAGTAGATCAAATGATCGTGGGATTGCAAAAGGCCTTAAAAATGTTATTATAATAATGAGCGATCATAAGACCATACAGGAGAATGAAAACGAAATAGTGGAAGAGTTTTCGCTATTCGATTCATGGGATGATAAATACGAATATATCATTGACCTGGGTAAGAAGCTGCCTGTACTGGAAGAAAAGCATAAGCTGGACGAAAACAAGGTGCGTGGCTGTCAAAGCACCGTATGGCTGGTAGCAGATCATGTTGACGGGAAAGTGTATTTCAAAGCCGATAGCGATGCCATCATCGTAAAAGGATTGATCAGTATGCTGATCAGGGTGCTAACAGGCCATACGCCTGATGAAATTATACAGGCCAATCTGGAGTTTATTCAGAAGATAGGCATGACGACCCACCTGGCGCAAACCCGCTCAAACGGGTTGCTGGCGATGGTAAAACAGATGAAGAATTACGCGCTTGCCTTTAAAATTAAAAACTCAATGTCGCATGGAGAACGAAGCGCTGAAACAAAAAGTAATTGAGGTATTACAAACCATTTTTGATCCCGAATTACCGGTAAGTATTTGGGAACTGGGTTTGATATATGAGATAAATGTGCTGCCGATCAACAATGTACAGATCGTAATGACCTTAACGGCGCCCGGTTGCCCGGCTGCCCAATCGTTACCGGTAGAAGTTGACCAGAAGGTGCGTGTGATTGAAGGTGTGAATGACGTGCATGTAGCTGTAACCTGGAGCCCGGCCTGGGATAAGAGCATGATGTCGGAAGCTGCACAATTGGAATTAGGATTTATGTAGAATCGTGAAACGGCAAATGTGAAATCTTTAAGGCTTTTTAAATTATAGTGAGGCCTTTTTCACGTCTCACGTTTCACGAAAAAAAACATTACATGAAAATAACTGCACAGGAAGAATATGGCTTGCGTATATTGATACGACTTGCGGCATGCAAGGATACGAATGGCATGAGCATTCCGCAGTTAAGTGAAGCGGAAGGCCTTACGGGTACGTATGTAGCCAAGCTCACACGTATTTTGCGAATGAAAGGATTTATAAACAGTAAGCCCGGCAATAAAGGCGGCTATGTATTGGCCAAACCTGCGAAGGAAATTGTGATCAATGATGCATTGAAGGCATTGGGTGGCCCCATGTTTAACAGCACATTTTGTGGTTCGCATGCCGGCACCATGAAGTTATGTACCAATTCGGTAGATTGTTCGGCCCGTTCGTTGTGGCAAATGATACAGTATACCCTTGATCAATTATTAGATAAAGTCACTTTACACGATCTCGTGAATTCCGAAAAAGAATCAATCAAGATATTATACCAGATGCTGGAACCGGATCCGGCTTTGAAGCGCAGCATCATGAGCATTATAGCGCCGGAGCAATAACCAGGTGTACCTGCAGCAACTTAATAAAGAAGCCCCCCGAAGAATCGAGGGGCTTTTCTCTTTGATTATTAATCCTTCTTTTCTTTTTCTGCACCACCATCCTTTTCACCTTTGTCCTTTTTCTCTTTCTCTTCACGATCTTTTTGTTCCTTCTCGGCCCGATCCTTATCTTCTTTCTCTTTCTGTTCTTTGGCGATGCGGTCTTTCTCTTCCTTTTCTTTTTGCTCTTTTGCTACGCGCTCTTTCTCTTCACGATCTTTTTGCTCTTTTGCTGCGCGCTCTTTCTCTTCACGATCCTTTTGTTCTTTCCCCGCCCGATCCTTATCTTCTTTGTCTTTCTGTTCTTTGGCAATGCGGTCTTTATCTTCCTTATCTTTTTGGTCTTTTGCTACGCGCTCTTTTTCTTCACGGTCCTTTTGTTCCTTGCCGGCCCGATC
>DASUVL010000233.1:0-5017 GCA_036379015.1 Niastella sp. | reverse complement strand
GGGCGTTAATATCGATGGCGGTAGCTACAATACCGTCACCAATTGCAATATCAGCAACCTACGCATGATTATCAATACATCTTACCAAATGTGGGACGACTTTGGCGCCGTGGGCATCGTGGTTGGCGGGTCTAACAATACCATCACGCATAATCAGATTCACGAATGCTGGAGTAATAGCTACGATTATAACCTCGACGGTGGCGCTATTGAAATGTATGGCGAGGTTTCTAATAACAAAATATTGTACAACACCGCCAGCGATAACATCGGCTTTATGGAATTTGGCAGCGGCTGGGGTGGTCATGCGCTCAATAACCTCGTTGGCTATAACCTGCTCGTAAATAACGGACAAGTATTCTGGATCAACTCCACCAACGTCTTTGCCCTTGATGTTCGTAACCTGCAATTCTTCAATAATAATGTGGTTGAAACGAAGACGCCTCGGCTCCCATATGTAAGGAATCTCATTGGCATTATGTCTACGCCATGGGTGGCGAACGTGCTTACGATGAAGAATAATATCTTCTGGATAAACACTTCTTCTAATATCACCGACCCTAGTTTTAAACCATTTAATGGCCAGCAATTGATCCATCAAAGCAATATTTTCCATTTGAATGGGGGAAGCCTTGGCTATGATCTGGATTATTCTGAACAAAACCTCCCAGAAGGCGCAGAGGTATTCGCAAATAGTTATTCATACGATCCGCTTACCTGGAACTACGATCTGCGGCCTACTGCTGCTGCTGTTAACTGGGGACAATGGACTGGCATTGAAAAAGATTTCTGGGGAAAGGCAGTGCCTTACAGCGGTGTTCCTGATGCGGGTATTTCTGAAAGTAATTCCAGCCTTACTCCCGCGCGAATATCCATAGCTTCAACCGGTGAAATGATCGAAAGTGCTCAAGCCACTGGCGCCCTGACCGTTTCGCCTAACCCAGCCCAGGATTTTGTGTACCTGAAATTGCCGGGTGATAATTTCATAAACAAAGAAGTAATAATTGTGAATATGGCCGGTGCTGTTCTTCAGAAGAAAAGATTGAACGATGCAGGCGGTCAGGTAAAGCTGAACGTTAGCATGTTGCCTAAAGGTTCTTTTGCAGTAAAGCTTATTGATACCAAAACCGGCAAATCGCAAAGCACTACATTTATAAAATAAGTATAAAAGGGAGAGGCTAATGCCTCTCTTTATCTTTTTGCTTTACGTATTCGCTCGGCGTCACGCCAAATCTTCCCTTAAAACAAGTGCTGAAGTATTTAGCATTATTAAAACCTACGGAATAGGCAATTTCTGAAATGTTGCCGTACCCGGAATCCAGATATTGCTTGGCTCGCTTCAACCGCATTTCCCGCACAAACTCAACCGGCGCTAACCCGGTCAGTCCTTTAAACTTACGGTAGAAAGTGGTTCGTCCCATCGCAATGGTTTCTGCTACGGTATCAATGTTAAAATCCACATCTGCCATTTTTTCTTCTACAATGGCCACGATCTGTTGCAGGAACGTTTCGTCCCGCGACGTGATCGTTACTTCGCCCGGTTCCAACTCAACCGTCTTTTTCCCCTCCAGTAAAGATGCCAGCACTTTTTTCCGCTGGTTGATCAGGTTGCGGATAGCTGCCACCAGGAAATCGTGCCGGAATGGTTTGGTAATATAATAGTCTGCCCCATAATCCAACGCTTCGATCTGACTTTCCACGGCGCTTTTGGCGGTTAATAAAATAACAGGGATATGACTCGTGACTAAGTTGTTCTTCAATTTGTCGAGCAATTGTATCCCATCCATCCTGGGCATCATGATATCGCTCAGGATAAGATCGGGTTGCAGCTCCAACGCCTTGGCCAAGCCTTCTTCGCCGTTTTCGGCTACTTCCACCCGGTACAATTGGGTCAACTGGCTTTTCAAAAACGCCTGCAGGTCGGCATTGTCTTCCACCACCAGCAATAATGGCAGATTGGTGTCGGTATTACCGGTTGTTGTTGCTGGTGCTGCCGGCTCTTGTTGATAACCGGCCAGCATATCAACGGCTTCTGCATGCGCTAGAAATTCGGTTGTCGCTTTTGCCTCCCTATCTTTTCCAACCAGTAGTGTTACCGTTACGGTTAATCCGCCTTCATCATTATTACGGGCAGTGATGTTGCCGCCATGCAACACGATCATTTCTTTGGAAAGCGCCAGACCGATGCCTGTTCCTTTCACCGTTTTGCTGTTTGTCACGGGTTCTTCATAGAACAGTTCAATGATCTTGTCAAGCAGGTGCGGTGGTACGCCTGTTCCCTGGTCGCTGACTTCAATTTGTATTTTGTTGTGTTCTGGCAGCTGTGCTACGTGTATGCGGATAGCCTTTCCTTCCGGCGTAAATTTAAAGGCATTGGCCACCAGGTTATAAATAACCGTTTCTATTTTATCCAGGTCCAACCAGGCTTCTATTTCACGGGAATCACTTACCACCTGGAAGTCGATGTGTTTTTCTTTGGCCAGCTCTAAAAAATATTCGCCAATGCTTTTTACAAATGAAACAACTTCCACTTTGGCAGGGTGCAGACTGGCTTTTCCACTTTGCAGCTTTCTTAAGTCTAGTAACTGGTTCACAAACCGCGCCATGCGGTTGGCGTTCTTTTTGACCACTTCTATATATTGCCGTCCTTGTGTTGTTAACTTTTCCTGCCTGCCAATTTCCTCAATGGGATTCAGGATCAACGTCAGCGGCGTACGTAATTCGTGCGATACATTGGTGAAGAAGTTCAACTTCAACTCGGCCAGTTTTTTCTCTACGGCAATCCGATGTCGTAACCGGAGCACAGTGAGCGCTGCCCGCCGAACAATCTCGAATAGTATAGCTGCTATCAGCACATATATTACATACGCCCACCACGTTTTCCACCACGGTGGCAAAATGGTAATGTGCATACTTTTCACCGGCTCATTACTGTACAATTCGGGATTAGTACATTTTACTTCAAACACATAATCGCCCGGCGGCAGGTTGGTATACGTTGCCCGGCGTTCACTCCGGTTGTAATGCCAGCCGGTATCGAAACCTTGCAGTCGATAAGCATATGATTGTTTATCGGTGGAACGGTAGTCCAACACAACATAATCGATGCTGATGATATTTTGATTATGCTTTAACGTAAGCTCAGTGGTATGGTTAACCGAGAAGGGCAGCAGTTTGTCCTTGCCGCCGGTAACAATATTGGTATTGTTTATTTGCAGGTTGGTGAACGCTAATTGTGCTGGTATCAGATGATCTACAATGGTTCTGGGGTCGAATGTTATAAAACCTTTCAATGTGCCGAAAGCGATTTGGCCATCAAGCCGGCCCAACCCGGATGCTTCCGCGAATGCATATTTCGGTACGCCATCATACGAGTTATAATTACGGAAAACTTTTTGCTGGATGTCGAACCGGGATAGACCGGTTTGCGTGGCGATCCATAAATGATGGTCCTGATCTTCCGCACAACTCAACAGGTAATCGTTGGGTAAACCATGTTGCGTTGTATATACCTGGAATCGTAAATTTTTTAAAGGATTATCACCAATAGCCTGGTTCAACCCGCCACCGGAAGTGGCCACCCACATCGTATTGCGTGCGTCGCGATAAACATATTGGATATCATTATTCCCAAGGCTATTTGGGTCGCCGGGAATTTTCTGATACATGGCATACGTGAATTTGTTGGGTTCATGAGTATTCACCACCATTAAACCATCGGTAGTGCCCAGCCATAGATTGTCCTGTTTGTCCAGCGACATATGCCTGATCTTCCGGAATGCTTTGGCCGGGTAGTCGCTTAAGGCGTTCCTGTCGTGAACGAAAGTAACGCGATCTCTTTCGGGAATGGCGAGTGTCAATCCATCAGCAAAGCTGCCTATCCAAATTCTACCCGCCTTATCTTCTACCAATGAATAAATTTCGTTACTGCCAATACTGTTGGCATTATGGGGGTCGGTCATGTAATGATACAACCGGTATTTCGTTTCTTCCTGGTTAATGGGAACGGCTTTATACACCCCATGTGCTTTGGTGCCGAGCCATATGGCCCCGGTTCTGTCCTGCATGAGGGTATACACCAGACCAAATCCGGATGCGGGTAAATTTTCAAATTGCAGGTTCACCCGTTGCCCATTTTCAAAGATGTATAGTTTTCCCGCTTTAGAGCCAACCCATAAACGTTTTTTGCGATCCTCGAAAAGACCGCGCACTTCATTGTCAGACTGAAATGTGGCCGTATTCACGAGTAAACGCTGATCAAACGGATTGCGTTGAAAGGTTATTTTTTCAACCCCCCGTTCATCGGTTCGCAGCCACAGCAACCCAGCTGGGTCATAATACCAGGAATAAACGATGTTCGAGAGTTGTCGATTGGGCGCATCCGGCTCGTTGTAAAAGTATTCAACGTTATTGGTGACCGGATCGTAGTAGCCAAAACCACCGTCTTTTAAATTAACCCAAACCCGGTTCTGGTTGTCTTCAAAAACGGTAAAATGATTGCGGACGTAGTTATTGTTTTTGGAATTGTTTTTTTGCCGGTAGGTTTTCATTTTCCCGGTAGTGAGATCAAACCGGATCACGCCTTCTTTCTCTGGTTCAAGCCAAAGATTGCCTGTGTGGTCTTCATATATGCTGAACAGCGCATTGCCGGGTTCATGCATCAACCGCTTTATCGTCGGGGTGATGTGTTGTGCAAGATCTAAATCAAGTAATTCACCGCCGGCGGTTGTGGTAAACAGATGTGTTTGCGCTTTGTTTATTTGTAAAGCATGTATAGCTGATTCGCTGATTTTCTGTTGCAAAAGCGAGCCATCTGGTTGTATAATTAACAGGCGACCATCACCGGTGCCAAACCAATATTCACTTTCAGTAGCATTTGTTGCCATACTTGTATAAGCAACGCCTTTCGGAAAATCCGCGACCAGGGGTGAATTTTTATAAACGCCCTTTTCATCTTTCACCAGGTATACCAGTCCTTTCTTCGTTCCCACCCAAATGTTGCCTTTTTTGTCTTCAT
>DASUVL010000232.1:0-5701 GCA_036379015.1 Niastella sp. | reverse complement strand
ACTGCAAAAAAATATTTTTCCGCCAACCGTCTCAACGGAAGAACTTAAGCAATTACATGTTTTATAAAATGGTTTGAATCTCCCAACAAAACATCAACATTCCCCTATAACCAAATGAAACGTCCATGACAAAATTTTCATTATGACAAACAGGGCTCCGCCAGCTGGCGGATTGGCATGGTAAGTTCCATCTGGCTAAAAAACAATTAATATTTTCAGATGAAAAAGTTTTATTCTTTCCTGTTTACCCTATGCATTACAGGGATGGTGTTACTGCAAAAAGCAAGAGCGCAATGTGCAAAACCTGTTGTGATCAGCAAGGCCGCCACGGTGTGCCCCGGCGGCACCACTACGTTATTCACCAAACAGGATCCTTCATTAACCTATACCTGGTCAAACGGCGGCAACACCGCTTCTATAACAGTAAGCGCAGGAACATACACGCTTACTACTACCGATGGAGGTGGTTGTTCGCGAACATCCGACCCGGTAATAATAAAAGAAAAAGCGCTTCTTCCTCCGGTAATTCCTTCCGATACACCGGTATTGTGCTCGGGGCAAAGCCTTACCCTGTACAGCGATACTGGCAATATATGGGTACGGAAACCGGATTTTACTGCAGCTGCATCGGTGCGTAGAGAAGGGGTAAGTTTTTCAATTGGTTCAAAGGGATACATTGGAGCCGGTACCGGCGGCGGTTTTCATTCAGATCTTTGGGAATACGATGAAGCTACCGAAACATGGTCACAAAAAGCTACTATACCCGGTGGCGGCGGACGTGCATTTGCCACTGGTTTTACCATTAATGGTAAAGGTTATGTAGGATTAGGCAACCGGGGTGGAACCCTTTTGAGTGACTGGTGGGAATTTGATCCCTTTGCCAATACATGGACGGCCAAAGCCAGCTATCCTGGCGGAGCTACTACAGCCGCTGCGGGTTTTGCTATTGGCAATTTGGGGTATGTAGGGTTAGGACAACAAAGCGCAGGTGCTTATCCGCTTACTTTCTGGTCGTATGCCCCGGCAACCGATACCTGGACGCCTATTGCCGGCTTTCCGGGCACAGGACGAAGAGAACCGGTTGCTTTCGGCATCAATAATAAAGGATATGTAGCCACCGGCTGGTTACTGGGAGGCGCCAATAACGCCAACGACTGCTGGCAATTTGATCCGGCAACAAACACATGGCTGGCGCAGGCAAATCTTCCCGGCCAGGGCCGGCGCACTTCTACAGCTTTCACTATTCAGGACCATGCTTATGTAGTGTGTGGCTATGCCAACGTCATAGGAACCACCAATGAATTATGGGAATTTTACAATGGGGCCTGGGCAAAGAAATCCAATTTCGGCGGCAACCCTCAATGGGGGCCCAACGCCTTCGGCCTTCACGATAAAGCAATTGTATGTTTTGGCTCGGCCGGTAACAGACAGGTATGGGAATACCATCCTAATAATACCGTGCAATGGCCCAATGGATCAACACAATTGTCTTACACAGTAAATGCGGCCGGTAGTTACAGCACCACGATTCTCGATATCGAAGGCTGCAGCATTAGCACCACTCCGCTTACTGTAACTACAGCCAACTTTACAACCCCTCCTATCAGCATTTCATCGGGAACCACTATTTGCGAAGGCACCCCTGACACCTTATTTGCAGGCGGCGATGTATGGACGAAGAAAAACGACTTTCCGGGAGGTTCCTCCCGTTACGCGTCAGGCTTTACACTGGGTTCTACCGGTTATTATTGCGGCGGCTCCAATGGAACTCAATTCTGGAAATATGATCCCGCCACCGATACCTGGGCGCAACAAGTCAATATGCCAATGAACGTAAGCGTGGCCCCCGCCATTGCATGGAATGGAAAAGGATGGGTATTGAGCACAAACAAAACCATGTATATGTATAACTCCACTTACAATACATGGATAAAAAAGGCAACCTATACCGGTATTGCAGTGAATGTGCAGTCAGGATTTTTATTAAATAACAAGATCATTGTAGCCGGCGGTATTAATTCCGGCAACCAGGTAGTTGCTGAAGTATGGGAATATGACCTCGTAAACGATACCTGGACGCGTAAGAACAATATGCCGTTTGCCATGGGTTTTGCCCCTTCCTTTTCCCTAAAAGGGAAAGGATACCTGATCACAGGTAACTCTAACCGTAATAATGCTGCCAGCCCGCAATCCGCAGATTGTTTACAATATGATCCCGTTACTGACTCGTGGACGGTGATGGCCGACTTTCCCGGTGGACCGCGCGGCGGAGGCATTGGTTTTACCGATGGACATAAAGGCTACGTGGGTATGGGAAATCATGGCCCCATTCTGAACGACCTGTGGCAACTGGACCCGGCTACACTAGCATGGACGCGCATGACCGATATTCCCCGTGGCCGGTACGGTGCCGTTGCTATGGTCTTTGGTCACTATGCATACATTTCAACAGGGTCACAACCCGCCGGCGGTAATGTGGACGTATGGCAATACGAAATGCCTTATAATTACCAATGGTCAACCGGCGAAACTACCAGGTATATAAAGGTTACCCAAACCGGTGATTACGGTGTGCAGGTGAGTAACGATGAAGGATGTTCGGCTACTACTGCCACAGTGCATATTACCGTTCAGCCCAAAACAGTGATTGGCACACCGCCTTCGGATGTTACCATATGCAATGCCTTCCCTACCGGGTTTTCAATAAATGCTTCGGGTACGAACATTACTTATCAATGGCAACTGAATGGCAACAACATCAATGACGGAGGTGTGTACAGTGGTACAACCACCAATACATTGCGTGTTGCCAATGTAAATGGCCTGGGCGCAGGACAGTTTCAATGTGTGGTGACCGGTACCTGCGGAACGCTTAGCAGCTCTGCTGCCACCCTTACCGTAAATCCATTGCCGGCGAAACCGGTTATTACTCCTGGCAGCGCTACTACCTTTTGCGACGGAGGATCGGTGACATTAACCAGTTCTGCCACTGCAGGCAACGCATGGTCAAATGGTGGCACATCGCAAAACAATCCCATTACGGTATCGGGTTCTTATACGGTTCAGGTTACAGACGGCAACGGTTGTATTTCTCCGTTAAGTGATGCCATGGTAGTTACGGTAAATCCGTTGCCCGCCAAACCGGCTATTACTGCCGGTAGTGCTACCACGTTTTGTGATGGCGGTTCTGTTACCTTATCCAGCCCGGCCTCCACGGCTTACACATGGTCTACCGGTAGCACAGGACAACGAATTGTTATTACGCAATCAGGTACGTATACATTGCAGGTGACAAATGTCCATGGCTGCCAATCGCCATTGAGTGATGCCGTGGTGGTAACCCTTCACCCGCTTCCTGCGCCACCGGTTATAACCGCATCAGGACCGTTGTCGTTCTGCGAAGGGAATAGCGTTACGCTTTCGTCTGCAGCTGCAACTGCTTACCAATGGTCTACTGGCAGCCGCGCGAGAGCTATTACTGTAAACAAAAGCGGCAGCTTTACCGTTCGTGTTACAGACAACAACGGTTGTACTTCACCGGTGAGCAATCCAATAGCAGTAGCGGTAAATCCATTTCCTTCGGGTGTCATCTCTTCTGTTGGTCCCGTGGCTACGGGCAATACGCACTACATACAGTTAACGGCGCCCCAGGTAACAGATGGCGCATATGCCTGGAGCACGGGCGACCATGGGGCAGTAACACGGGTAACCCAATCGGGCACATATAACGTAACCGTTACAACTGCAAAAGGCTGTGAGAAAGGTTTTCAAATCACAGTTCAGCTTATCGATCTTACTAAAATACCCAACACGTTTTCACCTAACCACGATGGCAATAATGATTACTGGACGGTAAAGGCACTGGATCAATTCTCCAATGCCGTGGTGCAGATCTTTAACCGCAACGGCAACAAAGTATTTGAAGCAAAAGGATCGGGTCTTACATGGGACGGTACCAGTAATGGTCATGAATTGCCGGCCGGTGTGTATTTCTATGTACTCGATTTGAAAGACGGCAGCAAACCCGTAAATGGATGGATCAACCTGCTAAAATAAACAACCACTACTAACTTAAAACGCTGCATATGTTTCGTATAAATAACAATATAAAAGCAGTGACCGCTTTGGGGCTGTTGATCACCGGATGGTTACATGCCGGCGCACAAAGCCGTCCGCAAACCACTCAGTATGTGCTGAACTATTTTTTAACGAACCCGGCCATGACCGGCCTGGAGAATTATGCTGACATTCGCATCGGCCATCGCCGCCAGTGGAGCGGCATTCCCGGTGCCCCGGTTACTACCTGGGTTACGGCCAACCTGCCGTTGGGATATACGGTAGAACAGGCTCCGCCTCAATCGCTTCCCGAAGAAGACGACCGGGAAACATTTTTTAAACTGTTGCCTGTTGAACGACATCATGGCATTGGCCTGGTTGCTTACCAGGATAAGATCGGTCCGTATGTTTCCAATTGCTTCAACTTATCATACGCCTGGCACGTACCATTGACCGATGAAATTGCGCTCTCCGCCGGATTGTCTGCCGGAATGCAGCAATTGCGTTACGATCCGTCGAAAAATATTTATCCTGATCAGCCGCTCGACCGTGCCGTGTTAAACGAATTCGGCACCAAAACGACTCCCGATTTAAATGCAGGTATCATGTTATATTCCGGCCGGTTTTTCGCAGGTGCCTCTATACAACAGATCATTCCATCAAAATATATCAACACGCAAAACGCTGCATCTACCTACACCAGGCAATATATTCTTTCCGGCGGCTATAATATTATGCTGAACTCAGCAGACAACACACAGTTGCTGATTTCCGGCCTGGTACGCAGCGATTTTGCCAACCCCACAGGCTGGGATATTAATGCCAAGTGTATGTTCGCTTCTACCTTTTGGGTAGGTGCATCGTATCGCCACCAGGACGCCGTGTCGGGGATGGCAGGTTTGCATGTTGCCCGCAACTTCAACCTGTCGTACGCATACGATTATACATTATCGCCCCTGAAAAAGTTCAGCAATGGTTCGCATGAGATCATGCTTGCCTTCCAGATCTTCAAGTTCAATGAACGTCTGAATCCGAGGGTGAACTGGTGATTAAAGGCAGTTCTACAATTATATATTCGGCCACCTACTTCAGCAACCGGGGTTATATTAACTTGACGCTGAGTTAAATACAAATTATTTTATTGAGCCCCCACGGGATCACGGATTTAAGAGGCTATCAGAAATGGTAGCTTCTTTTTTGCCTTAGCGTTATGCCCAAGCATCCGGTTTCCGGCAACTCCCGAATCGCCCCGGCAAGCCCGGGAAACCGGTACCTGGTAACCGGCTTCTCCTTCGCCAGCCCCGACTCGTCGGGGGAGGCTGGGGGGTATAACCTCCAAACAATCTAATAGTTAACATAAACTTTGAAGGGAAAACTTAAAACTTAGAACTTATATTTGCCCATTCTTTTAAACCAACACTTTATGAATTTTAACCGAGTGAACAACATAGTGGGTTGGATAGTGTGCCTGATTGCTTGTAGCGTTTACGTACTCACTATGGAACCAACCGGCAGTTTTTGGGACTGCGGCGAATTTATCTCCAGTGCCTACAAACTCCAGGTACCCCACCCGCCCGGAGCCCCGATGTTTATTTTATTGGGCCGTTTTTTTATCGTTTTATTTGGCGATAACCCCGCCAATGCC
>DASUVL010000231.1:0-8211 GCA_036379015.1 Niastella sp. | reverse complement strand
TGGCCGACCACCAAATGAAGAATAGGGCTGAACTACTTTTTTAACGGAGGCATCAGGCGTCTTAAGCTTTGCTATGATAGCAGCCGGCAATGCTTTTTCCAGGAAATCATCTGCATTTTCATTGGGTGCAAAAGTTACGAGCGCTGCCTGGGCATCCACGGAAATCAGCTTGCATATAGCCTCTGCCGATTGAGATACCGCGGCCCTTAGCCAGATATAGCCTGCCGGTAACAACGTATTATCAGCTGTAGCATCGGCAGGTATCACAAATGAAATAATACCCGATTGCACCAGGTGCCGGGTTGCATCGCCAATGGTGTTCGCATCAAAAGGCAGCCATTTATTGGCAGACAAATAACTCCAGTGAATATGGTCCGGCGGTTTTATGATCAGCGGATCTGCCGTACCCTCCATAACCTGGAACAGGATGTTCACTGCCTGTTGCGGCTGCAGATCGCTTAAACCAATGTAAAACTCACCAATGTGATCTACTGTAGTTGTATCTTCCTGGTGTTTGAATTGCGGGAACAGATAAACATCTTCTCCTGACATGTATTTGTGTTGCTCCGCTTCGCCAAATGGATAAACATGAAAGAATTGTATGGTACGGGCATTTTCAAAATAATCCTGGTTCAACTCCTCAAAATTCGCCATGGTATTGGCCACATAACTAATATACAGCGATTGTATAGTTGGACTATACGGCTCTACCGGTTCTACGCCTATTGACTTCACATAGTAATCGCTTTTTGATTTTTCAATGAGATATGTCGTGAGATCGGTGATGTATTTCTTATGACCAAAATCGCCATTCAGCACCAGGCGCATAAATCCTTTTGAGGAAACCGCATTGTATGCGTTATATGATTCACTATACGGAATAAGCGATCTTCCATTGACGGTCTGTCCGGATGAAAAAACAACTACGCCAGGGGTAGCACCGTTAAAAATATTCACATCCGCTATTGCTGAATTATCTGTATTGTTGGCTTTCCATACCCCATTTACCAGGAATTGTGGTTTTACCAATGGATAATGTGGCGATGGCTTAATGTCCCAATAGGGATAAGTTCCTTTGGTGGAGTCGTAACTACCATGGTCATAAGTAGTATTGTAAGCAATATCGGCTGAACTGGCCGGTAAATTCGCCCACTCTATATTTAATCTGATCTTCGCGTACAACTTGGTAAATATCTCCCTGTTACCAATGATGAACGTGGCATCTTTTTTCGGCTGCGCCCCAAATGGCTGAAAGGGTTTAGACGCATCAAGCGGGCCAAAATCACCAGCAAGGAACAGTTGCTTCAGTCCGGTCTGGCTCACCGTAGTCATATCCCCTACTTCCACTTTCACTTCGCCCATCGTTATTTTGATATCTTTTAAGGCCGTATATTGATAAGCCTCGAAATCAAAGTTCTTAAGGATCATTTTTACCATGGGTAGCTTTACATTATACGCGCCCCCATGTACAGCCGCATTATAATCTGTAATGGCGGGTACATCTCCACCCAACGTGATAATAAATTCGGCACAGGTTAAACTATTGCTCATCGTACCCACCGCAACCGGTGTAATATTCTCTAGGGGTACCGCCAGCCATTCTTTCTCTGTAGTGAGGTAACAATCGAATTTTTTGTCGACAAGCAACAGCGCACTGGCAGCACTGGTTGCCAGGCGGATGATTATCTTTCTTTGTCCTTCAGCGAGGTAAAGAAAATGCGATGCAATGGCAAACCCTATTTCTGCATTCGGACTGACAATATCAGTGAGTTTTCCTTCTCCATATTTCTTGTTGACATACGGATTCCATTCTTTGTTGGCTGAAGTTAGCTTTGCCCCCAACCCATCGTCGGTGTTGATCACAGGTGATGCAAACAGCCGTTCTTCATTTAATACGGTGAACGACGGAGAAACCGCCAATGGGTGGTTGTCTTTTTTTGCTGCATCCCCTTTGTATACCGATTTCAGCAAAGCTACTTTCGCTTTGTTAAAAACCGTTTCTTTATCCAGTTCGTACAGTACATCTTTGCCTGCGCTATCCTTACCGGCCTTTAGCTCAGTTCCCTGCGGCAATGCATAATCATCGGTCATTTTTGCCAGCTCAATAAGTATATGCGCCTTATTGGGTTCAGCCGCTTTGGGCAACAGTTGTAATACTTCTTTATAATAAAAATCAAGATGGCGCTGGGTAATGGTATTGATATCGGCCTGTGCAAACCGGAATAATTTTAAGAAGGCTAAAAAAAGTGCATAATGCGCCGGATGCGTATTCCAATTGCCCAGCGTTATCAACAGACTACTGGTAGCTTCGTTGATTATTTTGGCGTAGTTCTGCGTGAACAGATCAAATACCGAAGCAAATAAATTATGGTTGGCTGCATGATTGATACGACGGTATTCCGTCCATAGTATATTGCCAAAAATACTGGCATCAGCACCAATACCGGTTATATAGGCATTCCAACTGGCCGCACCATTCCGCCACCAGCTTTTCGATAGCCCGCTGCCATTTATTATTGTCTCAGCCGCAACTACCTGGGTATTGAGCACTTTCCAGCCGGTGAAATCACCGGGCACCAACAGCAATTGCGCCGTTGCCGCTTTGTGATACGCTATCAATCGTTGTAAAGCCGGCGCCAGTTTGGTCTCAATACAATTTTGCAACGTATTCTTTAACGGAATGCTATTTCCTGATTCGCTATCATTTTCAGGCAAGCGGTTCAGGTATGTATCTAATGCCTGCGCCATTGTGAGCAGCACACTGAACAGCTCATGCAGCTTTTTCTTTACGGCAGCTATATTCGCCGCATTGGTATCATCTTTAATAAAATCAAACCGTTCTTTTATTTGTAGCCGGTAACCATCTATATCCTGTACGGCAATAGTGCCCAGTATCGCGGAGATATCATTGGTAAAAAAAACCTGCCAGTTACCGGCCGCCTTATTGGAAGCATCGTAATAATTCAGGTAAGAGGCAAACTCCACAGCAAACACAATCCAGTCGGCATACTCTTTCTCATTCACTTTCACATACGCTGCCTGCAATCCCGGCAATAATCGATCGGCCTGACTGGTTCCGTTGTGTTGCAAGGGATTTTTATTGTCGTTGCAGTTACTCATTGCTATAATGATATACCGTCGTTAGTAGTTAATAAATTCAGTTCGGTCGCCTCGTTGCGGTAATAGGGGAAAACGAAATTGAACCGGTTATTGGTAGCTCTTATCACATATTCCACTTCAATCAACACTTCGCCTTCCAGTTCATTAGCGGTATTCAGCTCAATCTTTTTCGGTTCTATCCGCGGTTCAAAATACAGGATGGCCGTTTTTACCTTATCCCTGATGATTGTTTTAGTTGTTGTGTTCAATGCTTCAAATACCAGCTCATCCATATTGCAACCATATTTGGGCTGCATCACCCGTTCACCGATAGCAGTGGTTAACAGGATGCGCAGACTTTGCTCAATGTCCTCTTTTTTCTCAGCCATTTCTACTTCCTTCAATTGGGCATTGAAGGAGGGTGGGAAACTCCAGCCCCTGCCTAAAAAATCATCGTTGATAAATTCCTTTGCCATAGCATATATTTTGAACTTACATCTTATATAGTCAACCAATGATCACTGTTGCACAACCAATCATTATACTACCGCCATGCGCTGTGCTATCACCTTGCCGGGCAGCCGGCATACCGCCGATCAACACAGTAGCGGAACCGGCGATAATTGTATCAGGCGGACCAGTACAGGTTAACATATCGCCTACCCGTGCTGCTGGCATACCGCCGATCAGTACTGTGGCGCAGCCCGGTGGCAGAATGGGTCCGCCTACATGGGGAACTGTCCCTGTCACCATTGGACAAACATGCATATCTCCTACTCTTGCAGCAGCCGGCATAAAAAATATTTATTGATGTTATTGGTCCCCCTAATTAATCATTACAGTTGCACCTTTTACGGTAGTGCTTCCACCCGATGACAGTTCAGCTCCACCACTCCCTTCCACTTTTGCCTGTGCACTGCCTTTTATATTTACATTCGCAGATGCTTCTGCCTTAATATCCCCTTGCGCTTTCATAATGATGTCTTTCACGCTTTCTATCTTTATCCCATCTTCACTCATGGTGAACTTGTTACCATTCTGATCTTCGATGTGGATCTTTTTTTCATCTTCGGAAATGAGCATTTTGTTGCCACCCGGCGTTTCTATCTGGATGCTTTTCTTATCATCATTAAAAACCACTTTCATTTCGCTGCGGCTTACATAACCTTTTTCGTGGTTGTCATCCGATGCGGGGAAAGGCGCTGGTTTGGCGCTGCTATTTAACATCCCCAGCACGATCGCATGCCGTGGATCATTGTTGATAAACCCAACCACTACCTCATCATTTATTTCAGGACGGAAGAACATACCTCTGTTTTCACCCGCATCCAACGAACTTACCCGGCACCAAATGCCTTCGTCCTGATCATGAATAACCGGTAGCCGTACTTTGATACGATCCTCCCCATCGGGGTCTTCCTGTAATTGCGTAACCACACCAATCTGTAATCCGTTTATGGCAGGGAGCATAGCGGCAGCCAGTGGTTGCTGTACTTTGTAGGTTTCAGCAAACCATTCCGGGTTAATACCAAACTGTATCGCTGTTTGCCAATCGCCTTTTTCAATTTCCTGGCGAACGCCGGTTACAAACAATTTTCCTTCAAACCGCTCACCAACACCGTTGAGTTCGATCAGCTGGCCGGGTTTTACGGCTGCTGTACCATCTATGCGAACACGGCCTCTTATTTTTGCCAGGCGATGCTTCATCATTTTGGCATCTACCAATGCCTGTAGTTCGGGTTCTTCTATTTTACCGCTATGAAATAATCTGAATTCATTGTCACCTATTACATCAGCCAGTGTATCGGGCGTAAGGTTACCGGCATCGGGCACACCCGGATCTGCGGCTTCCACATCACTTAACAATTCCTGACCGGAATAATCCCACATGGTTCCTTTTACTGATTTGTATTGCAGGCGGGCGTCTATTTCTGCATCCAGGTCGTGCACAGTGGCGCCATATTGTATGGTGAGACTGCTTTGAGCAGTAAAATCCGGTTTACCCACATTTATTTTACCATCATCGGGTATGCATAATAGTCCGTTCACATCGCACCGGCAAAGCATATAATCCCAATCGGTAGCATTGTATTGTACCAACTGTTTATGTTGCACAGCTGTTGTTTTTACATCTTTTTGAAGTCCGTGTCCATTGATCAGCTCTTCAATTACATCGCTGTCTTTGGTATCGGTAAAATATTTGCTTTTGCAGGTCACTGTCATCTTCACGGCTTCATCTTTACATTCTATCACCAGCACGCTGTTCTGTTTGCGCACTTTAATGCCGTGTTTTATGACTATACCTTTGAAGATGGTTTCTTCGTCGCTGCGGTAACCACATTTTATTTCCAATTTTCTGCCCGGTTCAAATTCCGGCTTGCTGCTTACTTCAAACGATTCTTGGGAAGGCTCTCCGTCTAATATGATGAGCGTGGCGACAGGAACACGGTTTACTTCCTTATTTACTACTATAGAAAGAACCTGGTATTTTTTTGTCACTTCATTGCCATCCGATAACAGGGTTGTTGTTACTACTGTTTTGGCCTTATCAGATGGTATGGTCCTTTCGTTGGGCATTTTTTTTAGTTACAGGTTACTCCGGGCTAAGCCGGGACAGGTTTTAGGGGCTTCGGACTTCAGCTTTTCGAAATGGGTGGAAAAAAAATCTCCTGCCCGGGTTTGATCTGTCTGAAATCGCTCAGCTTATTGGCTTTTGCTACTTGTAAATAATATTTTGAATCGCCATAGATGCGGTAACACAACAAGGGCAATGTCTCCCCTTTTTTTACAACGCGGTAATGAGTAAGGTCGGGCGACTGGTTATTCTCTTCGATCACCCGCAGCTCTTCGGGTTTCAGTTCGCGAATGGTAACCTTACAAACCGCCCTGATGGGTTTGCCATCGGGATTAAACAGTTTATAGTTGATGTTTAATGTGGTGCAAATACCTTTCATTAAAGAGGTACCCCATACCAATTTGAAGAATTTGGGTTGGTGGATATCCCCCTCATACTTCATCAGAAAGTCTTTGAAATTCTGCAGGTCTTCGGCCACATCATCTTTCGGATTACCATCAATAATGCCGGTATTATCAAACAAAAATTCAAAGGCCAGCTCTTCCGGTGGCTTCAGGGTAAACCGCGGCTGGCTACCACTGGTACCTGAACCCTGGTTACTGCTGAACTCCACTTTTGTTTCCAGCGTATAACTTTCCGGATTGATCAGCGCTACAAATTCTTCCCCCTTGTGTTCGTCCGAAAAATCCGGATCGGTATAGGAAATGATCCTTAGCTTTTCAAACTCACCTGTTGCCATGGTTAACGCTCTTTTTTATTATTGATGATCTCCAGGATCTCATCAACACATTGTGAAATGATGGCTTCTTTTTCATCGCCGGCTTTACCGGCGCCAGCCCCGCCTGCCGAAGTATTGGCTGGTTGCGACCCTTGTGTGGGCTGGTTAACGGTTACCTTTATATGCAGTTCTTTTATCTCCAGCGGCATATTCCTGTTATTTTGGTAGCGTGAAATAACTATAACTTAATTCGAGCGATTCAACCACCAGCGAGTTTTCCTGGGCATTAAAGTCGCTCACACTCCATTTTTTAGGCCATGCTTTGTATACATGCCAGGTCTTTAACGGTTGGTGTTGTTCGTTCAGCAGCATGATGTCGATCTCCGCCGGTTTGTTGTTTTTGAAATCCCTGTTCTGCAAGATCCCCAGGAACCAGTCGATCAGCGTTGAATCGATGAGCATGCCTCTTTTCAGGGAAAGATCAGGATACTTGGTACGAACCGGCAGCTTATGTTCAAACCGGTTCTCCCCGCCTTCCTTGAATGATTCAGTATCGTATTCAACACTAAGGCCCGATACGGATTGAAAGCGTACGTCATTGTCGTTCCCGAGGTTCAGGAACTTCACGCTAAAATGAAAACCTACGGGGGGATAGTATCCGCCTGCCATAATATTTGTTTCAGGTTATAGTTTTCCCCGATGTGTCGGAGCAGGTTACCAAGTTTCAGGTTGCCGGGATAATACCCTTGTAACTTGAAACCTGTAACCTGTAACAATAGTTAGCTAACTATAGTGAGCCCTTCATGTGCAATCTCCAGTGTTTCGATAGCCACTTCATTGCCATCGGCTTTCAGGTCACTGGCCTGGTATTTAACCGGGAACGCATTCTTTGCAGACCACGTCATAATGGGCGTATGTGATTCATTCAATAAACTGATGGTGATCTCGCGCCGTTGTGTAAGGTGCGTAAACGGATCGAGTGCTTTTATCCATTTATAAAAATCAGAATCTACAGCAAGCGTGCCGCGTTTCAGGGTAAGGTTACTGTACTTGGCCAGTCCGGGCATTTTTACTTTTGAGAATTCGGGATTGGAACCTTCGCGGTATTCAATAACATCGATCTGCACATCGAGACCGGTTACTTCGGTAAAACCTATACGGTCTGCACCCCATTTAACCTGGAAATGAAATTTTGGAACGGGATATGTTGCCATTGTATGTTGATTTAAGTAGTAAGTTGTAAGTAATAAGCAGAAAGCATCGAATGGCCAGAAATCAGTAATTAGTGATGAATGCCCGATTTACAGGAACCATTCACCATTGACCATTCACCATTCACGATTAGCTTTCCGCCATCTTATGTGAGAAGCGCAGGATGATAAACTCTGCCGGACGAACAACAGCCATGCCTATTTCAACGATCATACGGCCTTCGAGAATATCCAACGCGGTCATGGTTTTGCCCAAACCCACTGCTACATAAAAAGCGTGCTCGGGTTTAGCGCCTTGTAAAGCACCCTGCCGCCATAAAGTGGTCAGGAAGTTTTCGATCATGCCTTGTACGCGTACCCAGGTATTGGCATCGTTTGATTCAAATACAAAAGGTTCAGTAGCCTTTTTGGTTGACTCTTCCACCATGTTAAAGAACCGGCGAACGCTTATATAGCGCCATTCATTGTCATTACCGGCTAATGTGCGGGCGCCAAAGATCAGGGTGCCTTTACCGGTGAATGCCCTGATAGCATTGATAGATTTACCTGATACTGCGTCTACGTTTAACCCGTCCAGTTCGGAAGCAGTAAAAGTAGTTTCCGGGCCC
>DASUVL010000230.1:0-4146 GCA_036379015.1 Niastella sp. | reverse complement strand
TGTTCGACTTCCCCTTCAAGACAAGTCCACGTTTTAGCGTAGGTATTGGTATTGGTTTGGGAACCGACAATTTTTACCTCGATAAAATGACGGCTGATATTGCCGGCAGATCGACCAGCACGCTTACCTTCAGGAGAGATTCCTCCTATTTCAAAAAATACAAGATAGCCACAACTTACGCGGAATTACCGGTAGAACTTCGTTTTGCAGCCGATCCGGAAAATACCAATAAAAGCTGGAAGTTTGCCGTTGGCGGAAAAGTGGGCACCATGTTAAGCGCCATGACAAAAGGTAAAAACCTTATCACTTCTAATGGAACGCTCGCCTATACGGAAAAAATAAAATCAAAACGGTACTTTAATAGTACACGACTGTCGGTAACTGGTCGCATCAGCAAAGGGATTTTTGGTGTTTATGGTTCGTACCAGATCAACAATTTTATAAAAGATGGCGCCGGGGGCGCGAATTCGCCTTTACCGGATATCAGGCCTTTCCAGATAGGTATATCCATCAGCGGTTTATAGAAATAGTAAGAAGTCCTGTAACCAGGGAACGTCAAAATATATAAGTTCGAAAATTATTAAGGTCCGGAAGGAGATTTCGCATAAGCGAAAATTTCTTCCGGATTTTTTATTGCTGAAAACTGAATAAAACAGTCCTGTGGATTTCATAGTTTCTGCCAAAGAGTCATAGTTTCTCAATGGTTTAAACAAAGATCAAACAGGGACCTAATAAAGACCAAACAAAGACAAAATAAGAACGTTGCTCTTATTAGGTCCTTTGGTAACCCCTTTTAGCTCCCTTTCAGTAGTTTATTTGAAATAGTCTCAATTCCAATCTAAACAGACAAAAATACACACTACGGTCAGGTCATTCAGACAATTGAACCTGCCTGAGTTTCCGACTTTTCAGCTTACTTTTGCACGGAAAATCGAAGGAATTGTTAGACAAGAAGAATATCATTCAAAACGAAGAGAAAGCTGTACTGGTAGGACTGGTACATAAGTTACAGACCGAAGTGCAGGTAAAAGAGTACCTGGACGAGTTGGCGTTCCTGGCCGAAACGGCTGGCGCCCAATCCGTGAAGCGGTTCGTACAAAAGCTGCCGCATCCCGATAGCCGCACATTTGTGGGCAAGGGGAAGCTGGAAGAAATAAAGAACTATATCGACGGCCGCGATATCAAGATCATCATATTTGATGATGAGCTGAGCGGGTCGCAGATCACCAATATTGAAAAGGTGCTGGATGTAAAGACCATCGACCGAAGCGACTTAATTCTGGACATTTTTGCCCGCCGCGCCAAGACCGCCCAGGCCAAAACCCAGGTAGAGCTGGCCCAGTATCAATATTTAATGCCACGCCTGCGTGGTATGTGGAAGCACCTTGAACGTTTGGGCGGTGGTATAGGAACGCGGGGACCTGGTGAAACGGAAATTGAAACTGACCGTCGTATTGTACGTGAAAAAATAGCCTTGTTACGTAAGCGTCTTAGCGAAATAGATAAGCAGGCCTTCACCCAGCGAAAAGACCGCGGAGAATTTATACGGGTAGCCCTGGTTGGATATACCAATGTGGGCAAAAGCACCATTATGAATTTGCTGGCCAAAAGCGAGGTATTTGCCGAAAACAAATTATTCGCGACGCTGGATACCACTACCCGCAAAGTAGTTTTTGAAACCATACCATTTTTATTGAGCGACACGGTTGGATTTATCCGCAAACTACCGCACCACCTGGTAGAGAGCTTTAAGAGCACGCTTGATGAAGTGCGCGAGGCCGATATATTGTTGCATGTAGCTGATACGGCCCACCCACAGTATGAAGATCAGATTGGCGTGGTAAATAAAACGCTGCAGGAGTTGGATGTGATTGATAAGCCAACGATCACCATTTTCAACAAAATGGATCAGTACGAAAAGAATACGTTTGATCCGTGGCTGGAAGAGGAAGTAAGAGCGGAAATACTGAAAGACCTGAAAGAGCGCTGGGAAAACGAGTTACAAGGGAATTGTGTGTTTATATCGGCTACGGAAAGAACGAACATCGAAGAGCTGCGGAATACGATATTGAATAAGGTAAAAGAATTATATACGATACGGTATCCGTATAGACCGGGTTTTTAAAGTTACAGTGGCATGGTTTCTCCTTCGACTTCCCGCCTTTGATGAGGCGCGCGCTCAGGACTGAGGCCTGTTATCGCTGGGCATCTGGGAAGATCGTTCCCTTTCAAACGCTACACATGTCCGAAAAAAAATACACGTTTCATCAAATAGCCGACTATGCGGCATCGCTTTCCTTTAACCAGCAGGGCATTGCCGTGGTGGAGGTAAAGGGAAAGAAGCTTTGTATAGCGCGGTTCAAAGAGGAGTGGTATGCATTTGGGTATAAATGCCCGCACGCCAGTGGGATCATGTCTGAGGGGTATCTCGATGCCATTGGAAATGTGGTATGCCCGGTTCACCGGTACAAATTCAGTTTAAAGAACGGACGCAACACCAGTGGGGAAGGATACTATTTAAAAACCTACCCGGTTGAGGTGCGTGGGGAAGCGATTTTTGTGGGCGTGCCTGATGGCGGGTTGTTTGGGTGGATTTAAACAACCTCACATTGTAAGGGATAGACTTACGCTTATTAGTTGTATTAAAACTAAAAAGCAAGTATATGCCAACTCCACTAGAAATTCTGCTCGACCCGGTATCGTTGTACATCCTTACCATGTACCTATTGTTGATCTTGTGGGAAGCGTTCTTCCCGGCCAGGAAACTACCGGCTATACGCCGTTGGCGGATTAAAGGGATAATAGCCTTTGTTTTTTTCTTTTACCTGTCATCTTATTTGCCGCTCGCGTACAATCAATGGCTTCCTGCCGCCCAGCTTATTAATTTTTCCTACATGAATACCGCCCTTGCCACCTTCCTGGGCGTTTTATTGTATGAGCTTGGCCTGTATGTTTGGCACCGCACGATGCACCGGAACAATGCATTATGGCGGATATTTCATCAAATGCACCACAGTGCAGAGCGACTGGATACATACGGTGCTTTTTATTTTAGTCCGTTTGATATGATAGGCTTTGTATTGCTGAGCACCCTTTGCTTTTCTATTGTGCTGGGGTTACCACCAGCCGCAACAACCCTGGTGCTGTTGATAACCAATTTCCTCAGCATTTTTCAGCATGCCAATATTAAAACACCGGTTTGGCTTGGGTATATCATTCAACGCCCCGAGAGCCATGCCGTTCACCATGGCCAGAATGTGCATGCATTCAACTACTCTGACCTACCGTTATTTGACATGCTGTTCGGCACTTTCCGTAATCCCAGGGAATATGTAAAGGCAACTGGTTTTTACGATGGGGCCTCATCACGAATAGGAGATATGCTAAGTTTTCGGGATGTGAGTCTTCCACCCAAACATTAAAAAACAACTACAACGGAATAATTTAAACCTACATATATGCGAAAGAAACTTGCATTATGGATCTGTTTTTTGACAACCTGTTTGTTTATGCAGGCTTCTGCGGCGCCGGTACAACATCAGGATACAGCTGAAGTTGAATTAAAAGAACAAACAATTAGCCTGGCCAACGGGGTACAGCTTAGTTATGCAGAACGGGGCAATGCCAAAAACAAACCGGTGATATTTGTACATGGCTATACAGACTCGTGGCACTCCTTTGAAAAGGTGCTACAATTGCTGCCGGAAAATATTCATGCTATTGCCATTACGCTTCGGGGACACGGCAATTCCTCGAAACCCTCGGAAGGCTACGAGCCGAAAACGTTAGCTGCTGATATTGCCCATTTTATAACTGCAAAAAAACTGGGACCATGCCTACTGGCCGGACATTCCATGGGCGGCCTCGTAGTACAACAGTTTGCCCTGGACTTTCCGCAGCTTACAAAGTCGATAGTAATCATCAGTTCAGATGCTTCGTTTGCCGATAACCCGGGGGTACCTGAATTTGTAAATGAAGTAATGAAACTGAAAGATCCAATTGACTATGCCTTTGCGGAAGGGTTTCAAAAAAGTACGTTGGCCCGGCCGGTAGATTCTGTATTTATCGATCAGTGTATTGCAGAAAGCATGAAACTGCCGGCAAGGGTGTGGCATGCCTGTGCCAGGGCTATATTGAAAGCCGACT
>DASUVL010000229.1:0-4616 GCA_036379015.1 Niastella sp. | reverse complement strand
CCTGCAACCGTACCGAAATTTACGGCTTTGCTGAAAGTGCCGAACAACTTATCAAACTACTGTGCACCCAAACTGAAGGAAGCAAGGAAACGTTTACCCAATTAGCTTACGTAAAGAACGGAATGGCCGCTATTGAACATCTTTTCTCCGTAGCCGCCGGTCTCGATTCACAAATTTTAGGGGATTATGAAATTGTAGGGCAAATTAAACAGGCTGTGAAATTCAGTAAAGAGCAGGGCTTTACCGACTCCTTTATGGAGCGGCTGGTAAACTGCGTTCTGCAATCTTCAAAAGCGATAAAGAATCAAACCAACCTGAGCGGCGGAACCGTTTCGGTTTCATTTGCTGCAGTTCAATATATCAGGGAAAAAATAGCGGATATTTCTACCAAAAAAATATTGCTGCTGGGTGTAGGTAAAATTGGTCGCAATACCTGCAAAAACCTGGTTGACTACCTGGATGCCGACCATATCACACTCATTAACCGCACGCACGATAAAGCAGCCCAACTGGCTGAGGAATTAGATCTTCATCATGCTCCTTTAACGGAACTCGCTCAAAAAATAGAAGAATCAGATGTTATACTGGTAGCTACCAATTCGGTAGAACCCACTATCAAAAAATCACATCTGGAAGGCAAAGGCGAAAAACTGATCATTGACCTGTCGGTTCCTTTCAATGTAGAAGAAAGCGCCCAGGAATTGCCGAATGTGCACCTGGTAAATGTAGATGAGCTGTCGAAACTGAAAGATGAGACCCTGCAAATGCGGGAAGCCGAAGTGCCTAAAGCCTGGATCCTCATTCGCGAGCATATCGTTGAATTTTTGGAGTGGGTTGAAATGCGCAAGCATGTACCGGTTTTCAAAGCCGTAAAAACCAAATTAAAAGAGATCCAGACCTTACCATTATATATTCAACTTTCGCCCGAAACAGCCTTGTGCCAAACTATAAATGCCGACGAGAAAATACAACGTGTGATCAATGGCATGGCTTCTAAAATGCGCGAGCGTAACCAGCGCGGCTGTTATTATATTGAAGCCATCAATGAGTTTATTGCTACCGGAAACTGATTGTCGTGAATCGGTCCGCCAGCTGGCGGATGAATCGTGAAAAGGTCCGGCACTAATAATAGTGTCGAACTTAAGAGGGATTGCATTTTCCTGACTGCCGATTGCTCCCGCCTTGCGGGACCGATTGACGTTTCACATTTCACGATGCATTAGCTTTGCAAAAATTGAACAAGCATCAATGAATAAAGTGATCCGTATTGGGACCAGGGAAAGTCAACTCGCGGTATGGCAGGCTACACAGGTAAAAGACCTGTTAACGCAACATGGTTTTACCGCCGACCTGGTATATATAAAAAGCGAGGGGGATATTGACCTTAAAACACCTTTGTATGAAATGGGCGTGCAGGGCATTTTTACCCGCAGCCTCGATATTGCCCTCCTGAATAACCGCATCGATATTGCGGTGCATTCCATGAAAGATGTACCCACTCAGCTACCAGGTGGAATTATTACTGCTGCAGTTTTGAAGAGAGCTTCCTATAAAGATTTATTAGTCGTGAATGGTCAATGGTCAATGGTCAATGAGGTACTACGACTGGAGCCGCCATTCACCATTCACCATTCACCATTCACCATAGCCACCAGCAGCATTCGCCGCAAAGCCCAATGGCTGAACAGATACCCTGATCATACGATAGAAAACTTACGTGGTAATGTAAACACCCGCTTGCAAAAGTTGGCCGACAGCCACTGGAACGGTGCTATTTTTGCCGCCGCCGGACTGGAAAGAATTGGTTTGCGACCTGCCCAATCTATTGAACTGGATTGGATGTTACCAGCCCCCGCTCAGGGCGCCATTGTAGTTGCATGCCGTGATAACGATCAGTTTGCTTTTGAAGCCTGTCAACAATTTAACGATGCCCATACGGCTTTGTGTACTGCCATTGAAAGAGATTTTCTGCGGGCTTTACTGGGTGGTTGCTCCACCCCTATCAGCGCCCTGGCAACTATAGCCGATGGCCAGGTTCATTTTGAAGGAAATATTCTGTCGTTAGACGGAAAAGAAAAAGCAAGCATCAAAAAAACAATAGCCATCAACAATAGTGACAACCTGGGCGTTATTGCCGCCAAAGAACTATTAGCAAATGGCGGACAAGTTATTGCCGATCAAATACGACATGCCAAATAAGATTTCGATATTAAGTACACGACCGTTGGAAACAGCTTTGTTGGAAGCTGCAAAAGCAAAAGATATCCAGATTGATATCGTTTCTTTCATTGACACTACCCCTATACAAAACAGCGGCATAAAAGAAGAGATCAGTAAGATAATAAAACAACCGGCCTCCGTTGTGTTTACCAGCATGAATGCAGTAAACACCGTGGCCGCATATATAAACGGACACACGCCCGACTGGAATATTTTCTGTATCGGGCATACAACCTGTCAGCTCGCTACAAAGTATTTTGGCGAACATTCCATTCAAACCGTTGGCAACAATGCGTCGGAACTGGCTGATAAAATGATCGCTGGTAAAACCGTTAAGCAGGTTGTTTTTTTCTGTGGCGATCAGCGCCGCGAAGAATTACCGCGCAAGCTCCGGCAAAACGGGATCATCGTACAGGAAGTGATCGTGTATCATACGATCAATACACCGTATAGAGTAGAAAAAGCGTATGATGGTATTTTGTTTTTTAGTCCAAGCGCTGTGCAAAGTTTCTTTTATGCCAATGCCATATTACCATCAACCATCCTGTTTGCCATTGGTCAAACAACAGCCGATGCCATAAAAACATTTACTGATAACCCGATCATTGAATCAGAAAGACCAGGCAAAGAGGACCTTGTAAAAAAAATGTTTGAATTTTTTAAAAAGTAACTACATAATTATAACATGCTGCAAAACGATCTATTATTAAGAACCCTGAAAGGAGAACAAGTAGAACGTCCACCCGTATGGATGATGCGCCAGGCCGGCCGGTATTTACCCGAATACATGGTATTGCGGGAGAAATATGGATTCTTTGAACGGTGTCAGACACCCGAACTGGCCTGCGAAATAACCATTCAACCTGTAGATATTATCGGCGTAGATGCTGCGATCTTATTTTCCGATATACTGGTAGTACCGCAGGCCATGGGACTTGAAGTGCAATTAATAGAAAGCAAAGGGCCGAATTTACCAGACCCCATTAAAAGTAGTAATGACCTGAACCGGGTGCGGGTGCCAGATGTAAATGAAACCCTTCAGTATGTTTTTGATGCCATAAAACTGATCAAAAAAGAACTGAACGACCGGGTTCCGTTGATTGGCTTTGCCGGCGCTCCCTGGACCTTGCTCTGCTATATGGTGCAAGGCAAAGGCTCCAAAACATTTGATGAGGCTAAGATATTTTGTTATACCCAACCCGAAACAGCCCATCTCCTGTTACAAATGATCACCGATACCACCATCGCCTATCTGAAAGGTCAGGTAAAATCGGGTGTAGATGTTGTGCAGATCTTTGATAGCTGGGGAGGATTGCTAAGCCCCGATGATTTTGAAAACTTCTCATTAAAATATATCCGCCAGATCGTTGCCGCATTGAAAGATGAAGTAGCCACCATCATCTTTGCCAAAGGCGCCTGGCACTCGCTGCAAAGCATGGCCGCTACCGGTGCCCATGGTCTTGGTATTGACTGGTGCATTACACCAGCTATGGCCCGCCAGCTGGCAGGACCAACCGTAACCTTACAGGGGAATTTTGATCCGGCCAAATTGTTATCGCCTATACCCGTGATACAAAAAGAAGTAAAAAAGATGCTGAATGATTTTGGCGGACAACGTCATATTGCCAACCTGGGCCATGGTATTTTACCTAATGTGCCTGTAGATCATGCCAGGGCGTTTGTGGATGCAGTAAAAGAACACAATGCGATAATTAGCTAATGTGATAATGAAAATACAGCCATCCGTTTTTGTGAGCAGCCCAAAACATGTAGTTTGTGACTTGTAATTTTTCATCCCTATAGCTATCGGGACCGTTTCACGTTTCACGCTTGACCATTCACGATTGATCATTCACTACAATGAATATTAAAGAAAACTGGATTAATTATATACATAACCTGCAGGATCGCATTTGTGCCGCGCTGGAAAAAGAAGATGGTAAGGCCACCTTTAAAGAAGATCAGTGGCAGCGCCCCGAAGGCGGTGGCGGCAAAACCCGCGTTATTGCCAATGGAGCTATTTTTGAAAAAGGCGGCGTTAACACATCCGTTGTATTTGGTGAAGTAACCGACACCATGCGCAACCAGTTAAAGATAGATGGCAAAAGCTGGTTTGCCTGCGGCTTGTCCCTGGTGTTGCACCCTGTTAATCCATTCGTACCTACGGTGCATTGCAATTATAGAATGTTTGAAGTGTATGGTGAAGAAGGTGAAAGCGCACCTGCCGATCGTTGGTTTGGCGGCGGCACCGACCTTACCCCTTATTATTTGTTTGAAGAAGATGCCAGACATTTTCATCAAACCTATAAGAATGCCTGCAATGCATTTGACACTACGTTTTATCCTGCATTCAAAAAGGAATGTGATAACTATTTTGTTAACTGGCATCGCAATCA
>DASUVL010000228.1:0-5703 GCA_036379015.1 Niastella sp. | reverse complement strand
ACAAGGGTCAGTTCCGGTGTTTGCAGAATGTAATGTTCAACGATCTGCTGAGCAATTTGTTCATCATCTACGATAAGGCATTTGATCATGCTGTGTTATTTGAATAGAATGGTAAGAACAACGGTAAAGGTAGTTCCTGTATTTTCAATTTTCAATTCATGTTTACCAGGATAATACATTTGCAGGCGTTTTTTTACGTTCTCGATACCAATGCCGCCGCTGCCGGGATGCGGAACCGTTGATACCAAAATATCATTTTCCACCATAAAATGCAATGTCTGCGTACTGGCCTCCAGGTGAGCATGGATAAATCCCCGGTCATTGAGCCGGTGGGCGCCATGTTTGAAACTGTTTTCAATAAAGGGGATCAACAGCAGCGGTGCAATGAAAACACCCTCACTGTTATTGGAAATGGTAAACCGGATATCTGAAAGCGGATACCGCTTTTTTTCCATGGCCACAAAATTCTCTGTGAACCCGATATCTTTTTCAAGCTCAACTTTTCCTTCCCTGCAGTCATATAAGGTATAGCGCATCATATCGGCCAGTCGTAATACATACTGGGGCGTGTCTTTACTGCCGGTTAGGCTCATTCCATAAATACTGTTCAGGGTGTTGAACAGGAAATGCGGATTCAGCTGGGTATTCAGGGCATCGAGCTGTAACCGGAATATGTCCTTTTCAAGCAGTCTTTTTTTTCGTTCATTATCAAAAGCAAACCGGGTGATCGCCACGGAACTAAAAGCGATGAGATCAGTTAATAATACCTGAAAATCCCAACCCCGCAAATGCACCGCCTGAATTTTATGCATCAAAAACTGGGTGGTATAAAAAGCTTTATATGCCCCCGCACCATTACTACTCATAAAAAGCCAGCTCACGCAAACGTTGCTGATCTTGGGAATAAAAAGGAACCAGGCCAGGGTACACAGGATCAGCCATCCGTATCTATTCCTGTTCAGTAAAGCCGGCGCCAGCCAGCGATAAAATGGAATGACATAAACGGTCATAACCAGCGCATATACCATTAATTGCAGATGCGGAAAATTATCATATGTTCTTTGCATCTTTGCAATACTCAGGTAATGGGCGTATTTATACAGGGCCGTATATAATACCCAAACCATTCCCTCATAGATCAGGGGATAGCTGCTTTTCTCTTCTTGCACGGCTGTTTCTTTCATTGATGAATTTTACCGGGTACAATATCTGATAAATCGCGAAGTATTGGAAAACGGTTCGACGAAACCTGTTTTTTATCGACAAAATAAAGGGACAATGAATATGTCGGAAAACAGGTCGCTTACATGGAATTGTTACTTACCGGGCTTTCAGGAATCTTTTTCTTTGAGGCATAAATTAATGCTTTTATGAAATACTTACTCATCGTTTTGTTTTTAGGGACCACTTTATACGGCAAGGCCCAGTACCAGCCACCTGTTGACAAAATTAAAACAGTCATTGACTATAAGAAAGGACGCTTCCTCGATAGCCTGATGGCGATAGTTGGTAATAAACGGATCGTGGCCCTGGGGGAAGATACCCATGGCACGGCAGAATTTTATGCGCTCAGGGCTGCAATTACCCAACGCCTGATAAAGGAGAAAGGATTCAATATAGTCATTCTTGAAAATCCGCATGAAGACATGATGGCATTACAGGAAGGGTTGCCAACCGGAAAGCTGGATACGCTGATGAGGCGGCACCTGTTTTCCATTTACCAAACAAAGCAAATGCAGGAATTTTTGCAGTGGTTTAAAAAGTATTCCCGGAAGCATGCCGCATTGCGGCTGGCTGGTTGTGATGATAGTTACTATGAAATACTACCCCAACTGCTCATAAAAGAAGCAGCAAAGTATGGCAATGACAACTTAAACAACATGTGCCACGAGTTCCTGTTACGACAAACGTTGTCAGTCAAGGAATTTTACGCCCGGTCTTCGCAGCCAAAGCCTGATTCCCTGCCAAATGATATGCAGTATGGACGGGCCACCTACCGCTTGCTCAACAAAATTGACTCCCTATGCGAAGGACAAAAGATACAGGACCCGAAACTGAAAGAGCTGATCTTTCATGCAAAAACAGCCTATGTATATTATGACAGATTTGCGAAGAAACTGGCTGTTTCGCGGGATGAAATTATGGGTGACCGGATTAATTATTATGCCGCAGACCCCGGTGCAAAGATCGTAGTGTGGGCACACAGCGGGCATATTTCAAAATCTGCCTGGCTCAACGACGAACTCGGTCTCATGGGTGCGACAGTATCAAAGAAATTTCCTGCCGATTACATGGCCATTGGTATAAGCGGCGGCCAGGGAAGTTATTCGTATATCAAGAACCGTTTCATTAATAATGATCATCGCTTCACAGATTCTCTGTTTAACGGCAATTTACACAAGAGTAAAGTAGGCTCGTGGAATGAACTATTAATGGGAAATGCAGCAGAAAACTACTTTCTTGACTTTTCAAAATTGAACACCACAGAGCGGAATGAATTGGATAAAAAAAGACCATTGAAAATGATGGGTTATGGAAAGGAAAGCGACACAGAAAAGGAATATTACGATGTATCCCTTGGGCAGTTATTTGATGTACTTATCTTCCTGAAAAACACCACTCATACTATGGCGTTGTTTAATTGAACGGGGCGGCAGGCACAGCAATCAGTTTTCGCCCAGCCAGCTGCGAAAGATCGTTGACGCCAAACGTGTTGGATCAGAACCTGGTGCAATCGTATACAAACTGTCGCCATTGGTTTGCGATTGTAAAGTTACCTGCAGCCCGGCATATTGCAGGTACGTAGTATAATCAACTTTTTTCAACGTATAGATGTAATCGAAAAAATTGGTAAGCGGTATACCTGCCAGCAGCTCCGCTTCTTTCCTGAATTCGTCTTCTGTAAATCCCCGGCCCAGTTGCCTGTAATATTTTTGATACAATGACCGCATCAAATCGTCGAGCGACCGGCGATTTTTTGTTTCGTGCCTGATGGTAAGATCGAGCAGCAAACCGAGCAATGGTCCTTTATCATAAGGCGAAATGGTTTTATTGGCGCGTTCGCCGGTAGCGCCAAACGGACCATCGGTCCAGGTTTCGTAACTGGCTTCTGCCGGCGTCTGAAACCAGCGACCCGGCTTATTTTCATATGCTGAAACAGAACGGCTGAACAGCTGCAGCAAGGTTTGCCGATCAATTAAACCGGCGCGTTTCAAAATAATGTATTCATAATAAACCGTTATACCTTCCGATAACCACAGCATCCTGGTTTTGCTGCCGTTGTCATAATCAAATGGTCCCAATTCAACAGGACGTATCCTTTTTACATTGTAATGATGAAAATATTCATGGGCCAGAAAACTGTACATACCGGTTTTCCCTGCGGGCGTATTCAACCCATCTCCTTTGAACGACACGCAGGCTGAGTTCAGGTGTTCAATGCCACCCGGGCCAGGGCCCAGTCCAAGAAAAATATAAAAAGGGTATGGAATATCACCAATGATCCCGGCAGCGGCAGCAACGATCTTTTGCAGATCGCGTATAAAAGCTGCCCGGTCAAAAGAACCCGGTTTCCAGGCAACAAAATAATGCGGGATACCTTTTACGGTAAAAACCGGCAAAGAATCAAGATTGCCCATCAATATGGGACTATCGTACAATACATCGAAATCAGTTGCAAAGAATGTATGCGGTTTGTTTTTTACGGAAGTAAGTCCGGTAGCAACCGCATTCCATGCAAAGTAAGGTTCCAAAGTAAGGGTTACATTATTGTTCAGCATACCGGCGGGATGCATAAAAACACCGGGCGGGGCAATGTATCCTCTTTCCTCATCAAGATAACTGGTTGCTACAAATGACCGGTCGGCGGTAATAGTATAAGAAACGCTCAATGCACCAGCACCAGCCGTTTTCACTTTCCAGCTGTTGACGCTGCTTTTCACCCATGGCAACACCTGACCGGTTGCAGCAACTGCTTTAAAATGGGTGAGTTTATCAGGGTAGTTCATGATCTGATAATAACCGGGCATCCACATCGGCATTTTAAATTCCACCGTGTCCTGCTTGATCCCTTCGCAATGCATTACTACCAGGAATTGGTGCGAGGCAGGTGCGGGCATGGAGACCGTAAAGGAGATCTGTATCCCAGGCTGTTGCGCCATAAGCAGTATAGACTGCAAAAAAGCGATAAAGAGGCTGATCGTTCTCAACACCATACAGCAGTTTTTAAGAATGAGGAGAGGATACAAAAATAACGGGTGGTCCTTGTATCAAGCCCTCCGTTTTTGATGAGTTTTATACAGGAATTAGCGGATTTATTAATTCATAGTACATATGATATGAAAAACCTTATGTAGCATGATAATGGTTTTATCGTATTAAATAAAAAATAAAAGCCAACATGTGCATTAAATAACTACAATCCATTTTACTTTGTTTGAAGTAAAATAAGTTACCATTACCATTTACTTTGTATTTATGCGAAATCCTGTAATGTCTACAGCAACCCCCAAATTATCCATTACCGTTGTGTTTAGTGCTGTTTGCAAATGGGTTTCCAGACACGTAAAAGCAAATTACTTTCTTGTGTACTTATTCGGTTATACGGCTATTAGTAATCTAAATTTGTTCTCCTCCCCCAGCCCTTTCAGTTGGGCAACTTTTAAACTGGTTGATGTTTCGCAATTTAAAATGGCCATGTTTATTTCTCCGGAGCTTCGCCCGTACGTACATCAACTTGCCTGGCTTATACCGGTAAGTGAACTGGTAGTTTGCCTGTTCTTAATTTTTGATAAAACCAAAAGGCTGGGTTATTACTTATCCCTGCATTTGCTTATCTTATTTACCGGTTACATTTTTTATATTCTCACTGTACACCCGCATCAACTTCCCTGTACATGCGCGGGTATTACTTCCCGTATGACCTGGGGGCAGCATTTACTATTCAACGCCTTTTTTATATTCATAACTGCAAGGGCGCTTTATGTAATGGAGAAATCGATCCTTCGGGAAACATATCTAAAAAGAAGCGCTGATTTTTGAAAACAGCCGAAAAAGAGTTGCCTTCATTAAGACAACTCTTTTGTTTTTAAGATCCGCGTTCCTCAATAGGGATTTTCTAACTACTTCCTTCAAATTATTGGGTAATGATCAACATTCTATTCATTACTTTCCCGCCATCATTCCAGATTATTGAATAGCTGCCACTCTTCAATCCGGTTAACATCATTTTTGTACCTGTTGCCACGTTGCTCGCAGTCATTCTTCTCACTACCCTTCCCAGCATATCAATCAGCAGGATCTGCGCCGGATGTTCCGTAACAGGATGAATTACGCTCACATACTGTTTCGCCGGATTGGGATGTAATACCAGCAGCGCACTGTTTCTTGCTGCACCTACAAAGAAGCTGCTATCAGGAGGGATAACGGTGGAATCACCTACAATATTCGGGAAAATTGAAATGCTGTCTTTTGCATAGTTGATCGTTGCCAGCTCCGGCTTACCATCGCCATTGAGGTCACCTAAATATAGGCCCCTTGGCATCGTCCCGGCAGCCATATCATTTTTATTTGCAAATAAAATGGCGCCGGGATTGCTTTTATTATGAAATACAGATATAGTATTGGAGGAAAGATTGTTGGTGGTAATCTCCGGTTTTCCATCACCGTCAATATCTCCCACCACAACATTTTGTGGAGCTTGAC
>DASUVL010000227.1:0-3441 GCA_036379015.1 Niastella sp. | reverse complement strand
CCCATTCCTGTAATTTTTGAAAACAGTTCAAAACCATAGCTAATGATTATAACTATCAACAAAACCAATGAAGTGGAAAGAACAGGATGATTACTTAACATCCAAATGCCCAGGCCCTGCAAAACGGCACCCATCAGGATGCCAACATAAAAATGTTTCCATTTATCAGGAGCTATTTTTTTAAACATGAGTTAGTTGTTAAACCTGGAAATCAGTTATTAAAATTAATGTCTATGCCAATTTGAGCAGCAATTATAAGTTACAATTTGTTCTTTTCAATTTATTATATAATTTTGCACCTCGTTAATACTACCAATAAAAGGTAACATGATTAAAACCATAACATACAAAACAGGTATATACGCAAATACGGCTATCAGCGCTGTAATTGCCAGTACTTGTATTGTCTTTATAGGAAATGGGGAGGCAAACCCATTACCGGATAAAAGGGGTTAATCATCTACTATGATTATATTGAAGCCTCTTCATCCGAAGAGGCTTTTTGTTTGTCTCCCCGTAATGCCCACAACAATCAAATAATAATTATTAATGAGCAATATGAAATTCATAATCAAAACATTTATCAGCGCATTTACAGAACATGTTCCGTAATGTTAGGATGATTTGCATATTGCAAAAAAGCCTCTCGTTACGAACGGGGGGCTTTTTTTATTTATTCTATATCGAAATACTATATGAAACGATTACAACAATTCAGAAATATTGGAATTATGGCACATGTGGATGCGGGTAAGACAACTGTTACCGAGCGCATCCTGTATTATACAGGTTTTATACACCGGTTAGGTAATGTTGATGAAGGAAACACAGTGATGGACAGTGATCCACAGGAAGAACAAAGAGGTATTACCATTTCATCAGCAGCTATTACAACCTATTGGAATCATGGGGCCGATACTTATCAGATCAACATCATAGATACACCCGGGCACGTTGATTTTGCTGCAGAGGTAGAAAGATCATTGCGGGTATTGGATGGTGCAGTGGCCGTTTTTTGTGCCAAATCGGGCGTACAACCCCAATCAGAAACGGTGTGGCGGCAGGCTGACCGTTATAAGATCCCACGTGTTGTATTGATCAACAAAATGGACCGCCAGGGTGCGCAATTTATACGGGTAGTGAATGAGATCAGGGATCAGTTACATACCAATGCAGTGCCGGTACAATTGCCCATTGGATCTGAAGATGCGTTTGCCGGCGTTGTAGATCTTATAGGCATGAAAGCGTTGATTTGGAATAGCGATGATGGGAAGGATTATGAAGTGACTGCTATTCCAGCTCATTTGTTATCAGAAGCTGAGCAATATCGCAACCAATTGCTGGAAGAATTGTCGTTAACCAGTGAAGAGCTATTAGAGCAATTTACAACAGATGCTACAACAATAACAATTGAAAGTATTTATAAAGCGTTGCGAACGGCAACCATAAACATGCAGTTGGTGCCGGTATTATGCGGGGCTGCCTTTAAGAATAAAGGTGTACAATCGTTGCTTGATGCTGTTGTGCAATATTTGCCATCGCCTGTTGATATACCGGCTGTAAACGGCATTGATCCAGCTAATGATCAACCGGTAACAGTGCAAACAGATCCGGATGCACCTTTTGCCGGGCTGGCTTTCAAAATCATCACTAATGATTTCACAGGCAAGTTAGCGTTGGTAAGAGTGTATTCGGGCATGGTACGGCAGGGCGATACTTTATGGAACAGCCGTACGGGAAAGAAGGTTCGGGTGAGCCGGCTGATGCGGATCATGTCTGACAAATATGAGAGTGTAGAACAGCTCGGCGCGGGCGATATCGGTGCTTTTGTTGGTTTGAAGGAAGTGAAGACCGGAGATACTTTGGCCGATGCTGCTTGCCCGGTATTACTGGAAAACATACACTTCCCTGAGCCTATGATCGGGTATGCTATTGAAGCCCGATCAGCAAAAGAATCAGGTAAGTTAAGTGAAGCGTTGGCGCAGCTGCTTGATGAAGACCCAACGTTGGCAGTAGAAGCAGATAAAGAAACGGGTCAAACCATCCTTAAAGGAATGGGAGAGTTGCACCTGGAAGTAGTGTTGGAAAAATTAGCAACTGAATACCAGGTGGAAGTTAATAAAGGAAAGCCGCAAATAGCCTACAAAGAAATTTTCACGCAGGCTGTTGTGCATAAAGAGGTATTTAAAAAGCAAAATGGTGGTTCTGGCAGCTATGCCGAAATACATTTTGAACTATCTCCACGCGAGCATGATTTGGCGGGACTTGAATTTATTAATGATATCAAGGGTGGCGCTATACCCGCAGCATTCATTGTTGCAGTGAATAAAGGGTTTGAAGCGGCCATGCAAGCCGGTATGCTGGCCGGCTATCCTGTTAAATCGATGCGGATCAGGTTATTTGATGGAGCCATTCATAACAAAGACTCGCATGCGCAGGATTTTGAACAGGTGGCCGGATTAGGTTTTAAAGTGGCTGCCGTAAAAGCTGCGCCCAGGTTATTGGAACCGGTTATGCTGGCTGATGTAACAGCGCCCGATGAATATACCGGTGCTATTACCGGAGACATGAACCGTCGCCGGGGTATCATCAGGGGAATTGAAAGGAAGGACAATGTGCAGTGTATAAAAGCAGAAGTTCCCCTGTCTATGTTATTCGGGTATATTAATACGCTGAGAAGTATTACATCCGGCAGAGCGGCAGTTTCCTTAACCTTCCATGATTACAAATTGGTTCCTGAAGGTTCAGATGGAACAAAATAAAGGTGTAAAAAGCAATCCCCTCCAATTAGGAAGGGGATTTGCTTTTCACAAAAGTCTTTCCCTGATCTTCTGGTTAAGCAGTTCCTTATAACTATTGCTCACCGGCAGGTTGCTGTTATGTACCTTCACCAGGCCCGGCTCCATGCTTTTGATGAATTGCATATTAATGATATAGGAATTGTGAATACGTACAAATTGTGCGGGTAATTGCTCAGCCATTTCTTTCATTCGCTTATATGCCAATACCGTTCCTATGTTGGTATGAATTGAGATGTATTCTTTAAGTGCTTCCACAAAATAAATGGAATCATAGCCAATCCGATGGATCTGTTTTCCGCTTTTTACATAAAGGAAATTGTCAGGCTTCTCCAACGCCGGTATTTTTTCGGAGACGAAAACAGGGGCGGTTAGGTACTGCAACTTATTTACTGCCTGCATGAAACGTTTGAATGATATGGGTTTCAGCAGATAATCAATCACATGAAATTCAAAACTATTGAGTGCATGTTCCGAATAGGCAGTGGTAAAAATGATCTTCTGATAAGAAGGTAGCATGGTTGCCAGTTCAAAACCACTTAATTGAGGCATGTTAATGTCGAGAAAAATGAGATCTATCAGGTTATTTGAAAGAAACTGCGCGGCTTCTGCTCCGTCATAACATTTCCTGATTAGTTGCAGG
>DASUVL010000226.1:0-4016 GCA_036379015.1 Niastella sp. | reverse complement strand
TACCGAGCCCGAATAACAACGCAAACAACACAATGAAGTTGAGGGTAACATGGGTCCCAACCATCAGGTCGGCCGCCGGCAAAAACACAAAAGCCACAAACATACTCAGCGGCACCGACAAGGCTACGAAAAAGGCATTGGTAACGCCCATGAAAAACATCAGAATGATCAATACCAGTATAAAGCCAATGACAATAGTATTCACCAGGTCGTTGAAGGATGTACGTGACGCCTTACTTTGGTCACCGGTGATAACCACATTCAGATTTTTGGGAAATTGGGTGGCTTTCATTTCATCCACTACCTTTTTTACATCATCAGAGGTTTCGATCAGGTTTTCACCGGCGCGTTTGATAATGTTCAGGGTAATTACCGGTTTTCCATCTAACCGGGCATAACTTTCTTTTTCTTTGATGGTATCTTTTATCTCTGCAATGTCTTTCAGATATATAGGAGCGCCGCTGGTATTTCGTACAATCACTTTCTGAATATCGTAAGCTGTTTTAAACTGTCCCTTTAACTGCAGGGTACGTTTCATACTGCCTACATCGAGCAACCCGCCTGAAATATCCATGTTCTCCCGGGAAACAGCACCGGCAATATCATCGAACGTGATATTGGCACTGCGCATTTTGTAATTGTCTACATTGATCTGAAACTCGCGTTCGGGTGCACCTACCAGGTCAACACGGTTCAACTGAGATAACTCCTCCAGCCTGTCCTGCAAATCATCAGCATATTCTTTCAGATGGGGCAGATCAAAATCACCACTCAGGTTAACGTACATGATCGGTTGCTCCGAAAAACTCACTTCCATTACCGACGGTTCTTCGGTAAGATCGGTAGGCAGGTCTTTTTTTGCCTTGTCTACCGCATCCTTTACTTTTTGCAACGCCACATCGGTTTTTACGTCGGTACCGAATTCCACTACAATGGCTGAATAATCCTGCACCGAGGTGCTGGTCGTTTTATTGATCTTGGCCCCCGTGATACCTTTGATTTCTTTCTCAATGGGATCAGTTACCAGGTTTTCTATATCTTTTGGAGAGTTTCCTACATATATGGTTTGCACATAAATAGTAGGGATCACTATATCCGGAAACTGTTCTTTGGGCAAAGTAACAAACTGGAAAATACCCATCAAACTGAAGATCAGCATGATGAGGTAAATAGAAGTTTTATTCTTAACGCTCCAGGTTGTAGGTCGAAAATGTTTGAACGTATCCTTAATATTTTCTAAAGCACTCATACAATGAATTTGGTGTGTAAGTCATCTTGATACTTATTTAGTCTCTGTCGTGATCAACTGGCCATCGTACAAGCCCTGGAAACCATCGGAGATCAATACATCGCCGGTTTGCAGGCCACTTTTAACTTCCAGTGTGTCACCATACAACTGCCCAACAGTTACCGGTCTTTTCTTAGCCACCTTTTTACCATTTTCTGTTGTTGCAACCATTACAAACTTTCCTTTATCATCGTTTTGAATGGTATTGATGGGTATGGTGATCGCATTAGGCACCGCATAATCCTGTATACGCACCATAGCTATTTGACCGGGACGGAAACCGCTGTTACCGGATATTCTGCCTTCAATATAAAATGAACGGGTTGATGGATCGATGGTTCTACCAGCTACCGAAACTTTGGTGGTGATCGATTTGTTATTATCCTCAGGCAGCGTAACAATTAAATTGGTGCCTTCATGAACTTTGGTTTGATAAGCCTCAGGCACATTGGCTGTAACTTTCAGCGTGCCGGTATTTACAATGGTAATTCCGCCCAACAAGCCAGCGCTGGATGCTGAGAACATTTCTCCCACTCTGATACTCACAACCTCTGCCACTCCAGACATTTCTGCATACACATTCGACATACTCGATTGTTCTTTAAGCAGATCGATTTGCTTTTCCAGGTTATCAACATTACTCTTTGCCTGTATCACTTCCACTTCGGTACCAATCTTTTGGTCCCACAGGTTCTTACGGCGCTCGTATAATGTTTTTGCCAGGTTAAGCTGTACGTTGATCTGCTCAATCTGTTGACGGGTTACTGCATCATCCAGCTTCATTAATAACTGGCCTTTTTTTACATAATCACCTTGCTTTACATACAATCCTTTCACTTGTCCACCGGCTCCCCGGGGGGTAACTATTATGGAATTTTCCGCAGCAACCTTACCCTGCAGATCGATATAATGGGTGAATGCAGCTGGATTTAGCGTAGTTAACACCACCAGTTTGGGTTTATCAGCCCGCGCAGCACTGGTATCCAATTTGGCTATTTCTTTTTCGAGCTGGGTTATTTCTTCACCTGCTTTTGTTTGCTTTTCCTTCAGTTCTTCCAGCTTGGCTTTTTTCTTATCCAGGTCCTTTTTATCTCCTTCTGCAGACGCTCCACATGCTGCCATAAAAAGAACAACTGCAACGGCGCCAATTATGTTATACGTACTTTTCATATCAAAAAATTTATCCGGTGAATGCATTTGTTGGTTTAGTGTTTATATATAGAATATGGGTTATAGTTTTCCAATGGCCTTTAAGTAATCGATGCGGGCTACAATGGCATCGTACAGGGCATTGATATAATTGGTTTGTGCACTTTTCAAATCTGTTTGCGCTGCCGTGATCTCGGTATTCGATCCCAAACCGGATTCATATTTCTTTTTGGTTTGTTCGTATACCTCTTCAGCCAGTTTCATATTCTGTTTCTGGTAATCCATTGCCTCGATAGCTGTTTTGAAATTTACCCTGGCTATTTCTACTTCATTATCTATTGATAATTTCAGATCGGCTATCTGGTTTTCCGTTTTTTGTAAGTTCAGCTTTGCTTCATCAATCTTTGATTTTGTATAAAACCCTTTAAAAATAGGCACTGAAATATTCAGGCCGATGTTTGAAAACGTATACCAATCACCTTTACCAAAGAAGTCGAATTGGTTACGCTGCGCGTTTTTTGACCAGGAACCGGAAAGACTTACCGTAGGGATCTGGCTTAGTTTATAACGTTTGATATTGAACTCATTCAGTTTTTTACCCAGCTCGGCATATTGAATTTCCTTCCTGTCGGTATAATTATAACTGCTTGCTTCCAGTACCCCGTCTTTTATCTGACTATCGCTCAGCGTATCACTTAGTACCAATTCATCTTTCATGGGCATACCCATCAACAGCTTCAACCCATAATAACCATTTACTATCTGGCCCTGCGCTTTCTTTTTCTCCGTTTGAAGGTTAGCGATCTGTACCTCAACTTTATCTACATCCAGCTTTTCAGCAAATCCATTCTTATATAATTCCTTGGTATCGTGTTGCAATTTTTCCAGCCGTACTATATTGGCATCAAGCAAATCGATCTGTGTTTTACCAACCACCAACTGATAATATACTTTATGAACATTTGCTTTGATCAGCTCTTCCGTTACCTCTACACTTTTCCTCGCCCATTCCATACTGGTAGCCCTTGCCTGCAGGCCAACGAACACCTGGCCGTCGAATAATATCTGGCTAAGATCAAGCCCCGCATTGGCTATCCATTTTGTTCCAAACTGGGCCTGGATCAATCCAAAGTCATCGGGAGCAATAATAGCTTGCCCCGCTGCATTTTTTACACCTTCCGCCTGCAAAACCCCATATGTTCCCTGAGCAATAAAGTTGGGAAATGATTGAACGGCTATATTCGGATTATAAGTAGCGCCTACTCTTCCACTCAGTTGGGGGTAAGCATTGGCAGTTACCTGTTTGTTGGTTTCTTCCTGTAACCTAACATCGAGTAAAATATTTTTAACCTGTGCGCTGTTCTTCTTCGCATACTCTACCGCCTGCTTAACGGTTAGTACATGTTTTTGCTGGGCCAGTACCGGTTGTAGTATGCCTGTTAATACAACCACCAGAGCGATCTTATTTATGCTTGCCGGATTCAGTTTCATAGTTCTTTGCATTTTTATTTCTATGCTGTTGATATTTTATGATCAGTTTATGGCCTTTCAGGGAGGCAACCCCATATACATAATGTTC
>DASUVL010000225.1:0-4966 GCA_036379015.1 Niastella sp. | reverse complement strand
ATTAACCCGCCTGCGATGCACCATCACAGACTGGCACAACATTTATTAATTTTTTGAACCCAACTCAAGGGCTATTATGAAGCTTTTCTCAAGCCTGTCCCGTACATTTCATCGGGGTCGCACAATGCAGCGTTTTATTCGTTACTCAGTCATAGCGGGGCTGTTGTTGCCGGCGTTTGCCAGCGCACAAACAGCTCATTCATTTGAAGTAAAAAACGGTCAATTTTTATACGATAGCAAGCCTGTACAGATCCATGCGGGTGAAATGCATTATGCCCGTATTCCGGCTCCTTACTGGCGGCACCGGTTGAAAATGATAAAAGCGATGGGGCTGAATACGGTGGCAACATATGTATTTTGGAATTATCACAACCCATCGCCAGGCGTGTGGGACTTCAGCACTGGTAGCCATAACCTGGCCGAATTTCTTCGCATCGCCAAAGAAGAGAACTTATTTGTAATCCTGCGGCCCGGTCCTTATGCCTGTGCCGAATGGGAGTTTGGAGGATATCCCTGGTGGCTATTAAAAGATACCAGTCTGGTTATTCGTTCCTATAATCAACCATTTTTAGATTCCTGCAAAGTGTACATCAACAAACTGGCCGATCAGGTTAAGAACCAACTGGTAAGTAAAGGCGGTCCGGTCATTATGGTGCAGGTCGAAAATGAGTTTGGTTCTTATGTCTCCCAACGTAAAGATATTCCCCTGGCAGAGCACCGCCGGTACAATGAAGCGATACAACAGTTGTTGATCAATGCCGGTTTAACCGGCCCCTTCTTTACATCGGATGGAAGCTGGTTATTCGAAGGTGGTTCATTACCGGGTATATTACCGGCTGCCAATGGCGAAGACAATGTAGAGAACCTGAAAAAAGCAGTCAATAAATACCATAATAATGAAGGTCCGTATATGGTGGCGGAATATTATCCGGGCTGGTTACACCATTGGGCGGAACCATTTCCCAACATTCCGGTTCAACAGGTTACACAACAGGTAGAAAAATATCTGAAGAACAACGTCCATTTTAATTTTTATATGGTGCATGGCGGAACTAATTTTGGATTTACTTCCGGCGCCAATTACAACAACGATCACGACATTCAACCCGATCTTACCAGCTACGATTATGATGCTCCCATAACAGAAGCGGGCTGGGCATCGCCCAAATACCTTGCAGTGCGTGAGTTGATGAAGCAATATGTAAAATACCCGGTGCCTGAAATTCCGGCAAAAATACCTGTGATCACCCTGCCGCCCATTCCCTTAAATAAGTCAATGGATCTGTTTGAAATGAAAAAGACATTACAACCGGTAGTGGCGGATACACCTTTAACTTTTGAATCGTTGAACCAGGGGCATGGATATGTTTTATATAGCAAACGGTTCACCCAACCGGTACAGGGTACTTTGCAATTAAAAGGATTACGTGATTATGCAGTGGTATATGTTGATGGCAAAAAGGTGGCTGTGTTAAACCGCGTAAATAAACAATATACCGCCACGGTGGATATACCCTTTAACAGCACGCTGGATATTCTGGTAGAAAATATGGGTCGTATTAATTATGGCAGCGAGATCGTGCATAACACCAAGGGGATTATTTCACCCGTGCTGATCAACGATATGGAAATTACCGGTGGCTGGAATATGTACTCATTGCCATTTACGCAAGCCCCGGTTGTGAAAACAGGAAAGCAGAAAGACGGCAGAGCTGCTGTATACAGCGGCACGTTTACGGCAACAAAAACGGGCGATGTTTTTTTAGATATGCACCAATGGGGAAAAGGGATCGTATTTGTAAACGGTCACAACCTCGGAAGATACTGGCAGGTAGGACCACAACAAACGTTGTATTTACCAGGTTGCTGGCTTAAAAAAGGCGCCAATGACATTGTGGTATTTGAACAATTGAACGATCATATACAACCGGTGATCACTAGTGTGGCGAAGCCGGTGCTGACGGAGTTGAAGGAGTAAAAGGATCGGTGTCGGTAGACCTGCAAGGTACACAGCATTATCTTGCATTTTCAACAGGCAAGCGTGTACCTGACAGGTCATTAAAGATTGAACAAACATAAAAATCATCTTTTTCTATCATGAATAAACGCATTTTGTTTTCCTTGAGTTGTTGTGTTGTCATGGCTGCGCATGCCCAGGACAATACTTCCGTGTTTCGCAATCCACAGCAACCCATGGAAGCACGGGTGAACGACCTGTTGCACCAGTTGACGTTGCCAGAAAAGATCTCCTTACTGGGCTATCGCAGTAAGGAGGTACAACGACTGGGTATACCTGCTTATAACTGGTGGAACGAAGCCCTGCATGGCGTAGCCAGGGCAGGCGTAGCAACCGTGTTCCCGCAGGCTATTGGAATGGCTGCTACATTTAACGACGATTTGATGTACCAGGCTGCCAATGTGATCTCTACCGAAGCCCGTGCCAAATACAATTTGTCTGTAGGGCAGGGGAACCGGTTGCAGTATATGGGGCTTACCTTCTGGTCGCCCAATATCAATATCTTCCGCGATCCACGCTGGGGGCGCGGACAGGAAACGTATGGTGAAGACCCATTCTTAACGGCTCATATGGGAACGGCTTTTATAAAAGGCTTGCAAGGGAATGACAATAAATATTTAAAAGCATCCGCTTGCGCCAAACACTTTGCTGTGCACAGTGGGCCGGAAGCGGGCCGTCATACTTTCAATGCCGTAGTAGATGAAAAAGATCTGCGGGAAACCTATCTCTATGCTTTTAAAGCATTGGTAGATGCAGGTGTGGAATCGGTGATGTGCGGCTATAACCGTTTGAATGATCAGCCTTGTTGCACGGGCAATATTTTGTTGCAAACCATTTTACGGAACGAATGGAAATTCAAAGGACATGTTGTAACAGATTGCGGGGCGCTGGATGATATTTTCATGCGGCATAAAGTAATGGCTTCTGGCGTGGAGGTAGCTGCAGCTGCTATTAAATCCGGTGTAAACCTCGATTGTTCCAGCATTTTGCAAAATGATGTAATGAAGGCTGTTGAACAAAAGCTGTTGACCGAGAAAGAAGTAGACAGCGCGCTGGCAGGTATTTTAAGAACGCAGTTCAAGCTGGGTTTTTATGATGGCGCTACTGCCACTCCGTTTGATAAATATGGTGCCGATAGTGTTTCCAATGCCTGGCATGCATCATTGGCAAGAACCATGGCGCAGCAAAGTATGGTGCTGTTAAAGAACGACAACCAGTTACTGCCCATTAATAAAAAGAAATATCCGCAGATCATGGTGTTGGGCACCAACTCAGCCAGCATGGATGCTTTATTGGGGAACTACCATGGGGTAAGTAACCGCGCAGTAAGTTTTCTGGAAGGTATCACCAATGCGGTTGATGCCGGCACCCGTGTTGAATACGACCTGGGTAGCGATTATACCGATACTGTTCATTTTGGTGGTATATGGGCGGCTGGCAATGCTGATATCACGGTGGCCGTAATTGGTTTAACACCGGTATACGAAGGCGAAGAAGGCGATGCTTTTCTGGCAGCTAAGGGCGGCGACAAACCCGACATGAGTTTGCCCGCAGCCCATATTGCTTTTATGAAAGCATTACGCAAGGCAAATAAAAAACCCATCATTGCCGTGATCACCGCTGGCAGCGCCGTGGATATTTCTGCAATAGAACCTTATGCCGATGCGATCGTACTGGCCTGGTATCCCGGTGAACAGGGTGGTAATGCACTGGCCGATATTCTGTTCGGACGCGTATCGCCGGCAGGCCGGTTACCGGTAACCTTTTACCAGTCGTTTGCCGATGTGCCTGCGTACGACAATTACGCTATGAAAGGAAGAACCTACCGCTACTTTGCTGGCAAAGTGCAGTATCCCTTTGGCTTCGGATTAAGCTATACTTCTTTTGCTTATGAGTGGCAGAAAATGCCGGCCAACATCCGCACGGCCAAGGACAGCATATCTTTTTCTATAAAAGTTAAGAATACCGGTAGCATGAACGGCGACGAAGTGGTGCAGGTATATGTTGAATATCCGCCAATGGACCGGATGCCGTTGAAAGAACTGAAAGCTTTTAGGCGCGTGCATGTAACCGCCGGTGGCGAAGCGATCGTACAAATTAGTATTCCAGCCACAGACTTGCAAAAGTGGGACCTGGCTTCACGTAGCTGGAAATTGTATCCCGGATCCTATACTATATTTGCCGGCGGCAATTCAACCGATAAAAAAATTGTTGCTACTATAAAAACAAGTGGTAAGAAGTAATAGGGTGTGACCTGTAAGGTCCATAGTAAGAACTTGCATATGCAGGGTGTTGTGTGGACAGGTCAATTGATTCAAGGCCTGTCAGGAGCGCGGGAACTTTATACAAGTGCAAGTTCAAATGGCGCACCTTACAGGTCAGCGCCGGTTAATAAAACCAAGAAAATAACAGTATGAGAAAAATTTGTTGGCTGCTCTTATTAGTGTGGGTTGCCGGAAACCAGGTGGCAGTAAGTCAGAACCGTTATGAATTAAACAGCGGATGGGTATGTGCATCTCTCGGTTCGGTAAAAGCAACCGGAGAAAAAATTTCCGCGTCATCGTTTTCTGTAAAAGGATGGATGCAGGCAACCGTACCCGGTACCGTATTGACTACGTTGCTGAATAATAAAAAGGTGCCCGATCCTTTTTATGGCATGAACAATGAAAAGATCCCCGACATCTACAAAACCGGTCGCGATTATTATACCTATTGGTTTGTAAAAGACTTTTCAGAAAAAGCGCCAACAGGCAATGAACAGGTATGGTTGCAGTTCAGGGGTGTAAACTACAGCTGTGATATTTTTTTGAATGGAAAGAAATTGAACAGCAACCGTCATTATGGAATGTTCTTGCGGCAATCCTATAATATTACCCGGTTGTTGAATAGCAATGGCCCTAACCGGCTGGCGGTTATTGTGTACCCCATTGATCCGGTGGGTAATCCAAA
>DASUVL010000224.1:0-2310 GCA_036379015.1 Niastella sp. | reverse complement strand
AACCGAATACGATGCCCGGGTGCTCACCGATGAAAAAGAACTGGCTTTATATTTTGACCAGATCACGGAGCATTCCACTAATTACAAAGCAGCCGCTAACCTGATGCTGGGACCCATTAAGTCATGGCTCAATGAAACCGGTCAGCCCATTACGGCATTCCCGGTGCAACCGGCTACCATTGCAGCGCTTATTGCCCTGATCGATAGCAACCAGGTAAACTTCTCAGTAGCTTCAACCAAAATATTCGCTGCTTTGATAAATGAACCCGGCAAGCAACCTTTACAAATAGTCAAAGACCTGAACCTGCTGCAGGATTCAGACGAAGGAAATGTAGCCGCATGGATTGAAGAAGTGTTAAACAAAATGCCCGATAAAGTAGCAGAATATAAAAAAGGGAAGAAAGGACTGATCGGGTTATTTGTGGGTGAAGTAAAAAAAGTATCAAAAGGGAAAGCCGATCCAAAGCTTACCAACGATATCCTTTTAAAAAAACTACAATAACTATTAACAAAAACCAGATAGATGAAACGAGGCATGAAAAAATTTTCAATTTCTTCACAATGGGTATGAAAATTTTTGATGCTGAGTTCCATCCGACCAAAAAACAATAAAAACTTACGGATGAAACGAATTCTGCATTGGCTCCTGTTGATCCTACTAGTTACTGCCAGCGCCTGTTCGCAAAAAGAAAAAGGTACCCTGGAGGTAACAGGCAACGTAGCCAACCTGGATAAGGTAGTTGCTTTATACCCGAACGCTGTTAAAAAAGGAATGGTAACCCTGCTATTATATGAAGTGCCTTTTGGCGGCGATCTGCCGCCCGTTCAATTGGATTCAGTTACCGTTTCGGCCGATAAAAGAACTTATACCTTAAAGGGACAAGCCAAGAACATTGGTATGTATAATGTCGTTGTGCTCGACGGACCTATGGTGCCGCTGGTGAATGATGTACCTGCTATTACCCTCGACATTGATATGTCGAATGAGAAATTCTACACCGTAGCCGGTTCAGTGGCCAGCCGCGAGCTACAGGATTTCATTTTTACCTATGATGTAAAAAGTGCCAGTGCCGAGCAAACCATGAACCAATTGGATAGTCTTAAACGCATCGGCGCCCAGGACAGTACTTTAATCAACCTTACCAATCGTAAGAATGACGCCATCAAAGAGCTGAATGAGTATATGAAAAGAATGATGGCAGATGCCAGTCAGCCTGTTGTAGCGGCTTTTGTATTGGGCCGGTCGGCAAAAACATTACCCCAGCCCGAATTTGAATCAGCATTGAACGGCCTTACACAAAAGTATGTGGGTGATTCGAACCTGGCAGAAATGAAGAAAAGGTATAATGCTTATAAAGAGCAGGTAGCCAAAATAAGAGAACAACAGGACCAGGAAAATGCCTGGACCGGCAAAAAAGCACCCGACTTAATCTTACCTGATATAAATGGCAAAAAGGTTTCCCTTGCCTCTTTCAAAGGCAAATATGTGTTGGTAGATTTCTGGGCAAGCTGGTGTCAACCCTGCCGTGCAGAAAACCCCAATGTAGTAGCCGCCTTTAACAAGTACAAAGACAAGAATTTCACCATCCTTGGTGTTTCGCTCGATAAAAAGAAAGAGAACTGGATAGAGGCCATTAAGGAAGATCAGTTAAAATGGACACATGTAAGTGACCTCGCATACTGGGACAGCAAAGCAGTAGCCACTTTTAATTTTACCGGCATTCCCTATAATGTATTGGTTGATCCGGAAGGCGTGGTGGTAGGTGAAGGATTGCGTGGGGAAGCACTGGACAATAAATTACACGAGATATTTCTGAAATAGTTTCAATAGCGCTTTAAGTTGTATAAAAAGTGAAGCCCTCCTGGTATGCCGGGAGGGCTTCGCATTTATTGTAAATCAACCAATTTTAATAGTCCTCATTCTGAACCAATACACCTTTACTTTTATCGACTTCAATCTGTGGTATGGGGAAAATGTTCTTCTTCGCTCCGTACGGTTGCGTTGGCAGCAAGCTAGTGCCATCACTATCGAATTTGTTTGTAACACTTGCTTTTACCCGCATCAGGTCCCAGAAACGATGCCCTTCAAAAGCCAGTTCAATATGGCGTTCGCCTAACACGGCGGCAATCAACTCATCTTTAGTAGTAAAGCTGCCTATTGTGTATTGCGGTTTACTAACCCGGGCACGATCCCGTACCAGGTTCAGTTTGTCAATGGCATCTGCATCAATCCCGGTAGCTGTGCGTGCTTGTGCTTCTGCATAGGTAAGCAACACTTCGGCATACCGCATGATCGGCGCCCAGTCGGAC
>DASUVL010000223.1:0-3650 GCA_036379015.1 Niastella sp. | reverse complement strand
CAGACAGGGAATCGAGCGTTTCCTTATACATGCCCGACGACAGCAGCGAAAAACCCATCTTGATCCGGGCATAATTGATCAGGGAAGCATCGTTTAGACGAAGCGCAACCGCCAGCATTTTTTTGGCATAGGTGTAAGAAGAGTCGTACTGAAATACCTTATAGGAACTATACAGGTTTTCGTACGCCCTGAATAAAACCGGTAGATCGTTATTATTGACGGCGGCCAGCAATTGTTTTAATGAATCGAGCCCGGCCTGCTTTTTCTGGTCGAAATCGGGCGCCTGCTGTAAAACTACGTTCAATTGTTTCAGGGAACGGGCCAGCGTATCCGTTTGGGCATACTGGTTACTGAACAGGAACAGGCAAGCTGATAACAGCAAGAACTTTTTCATATGATGGTTCTGAAAATGGCGCTTTTTTCAAAACTAAAGCAGAAAGGGATCAAAACCAAATCAGTATACCTGTCAACATTACAAACAAGTTGTAAAGCCTTAATTCACTTCAATCGTACGCTCAATGGCCTCCAAAGAAGCATCTTCGCCAATATCCAATATAGCAAGCGCAGAATATTTACCTTTTGGCACCGTAGCGGGAATCGCCAGGCGTACCGTTCTTTTCCCTTCCGGAAAAACCGGGAACTCTGTTTTGTCTAACTTAAACGCCGCACCGGTCTCAATATTGGTTAATTCAAGATGCACCTTGCATTGCAACATGGTTTCCCCGGTATTGAGCATATAAAAATCATACGCATTTTTTTCACCTTCCACCGGTTTCAGGGTAACCGCTTTTGCACTCATTTGTGTAACAGCTGGCGGCGTTTGATAAATGTGAACCCCTACCCGTAACAATTCTTTTATTTTGGCATTGAATTGTTTATTCTTACGGTCGGCGCTATCCTGCTCTGCAGCACTCTGGAGGAACAACATAGCCCATTTCATTTGCTTAAACAATTTGGTATCTAACGGGGCTTGCAGTCGAACCACTACATCTTCACTCTTACCCGGCTCTACTTCTATAAAATTTTTATCGGTTTTTATCCATGAGGCACAGGAGCGGCTGAGCGTATCGGGTTTATAATAATGATGCGCTCCTGTTGAATCTCTCAACCAATCGGCCAGGTACGCCTGAAAACTTACTTTTGTATCTGACATATTACTGATCCTGATCACTTGCGATTCGGTAACGCCGGGCACCACATGAAATTCAAGAATAGATGGCTGTATCCCTACCCTTTGCGCTGAAACAGGTAGCGAAGCAAAAATCAATGCTGTCAAAGTACACATTAGGCATTTCATGGCTATTTGTTTTTGATCGATCCAAAAAATAAAATAAATTGCTGTTTCACTAAATCCTTGTATCGTATGTGCCATACAGGAATAAATATCCGGTTGTATTTCAGTTACGCTATCATGTTACTATTTTGTATAACCAGCGCTCACGGTCAGAATAACAATAACAGAATACAGCTTACTGCCAACAACACCTCATTTAACCTCACGAACGTAACAATGATCGAAACGCAGCAGGTTAAATCAAACGCGTTTCAAATTGTTGCCACTTCAAAATCAAACAACAATTTCAGCATTCAGGCAAAAGTGTCTTCCTCTACCAGCAGCACGGGTACTCCATTACCGTCATCGATGCTGGCCTTGCGTTTAAATACTGTAAATCCCACGGTCACAGCAAACTTTAATACGATCACCCTAAGTAACAGTGACCAGTTATTACAGCAGATAAACACAACCAATAGCCCCGTTACCTTCAATTATGATCTGCTGGCGGGACCAGTAGGCTACACATACGGCCCGGGCACTTATAATCTCACTGTATTATTTACCATGACACAACCATAATCATGAAAAACACAGGCCTTTATACACTATTGCTGCTATGCCTTGTTTCCATAAAGAGTATGGGACAGCCGTCTTTCAATGGCACCATCAGCTCTGCAGTAAGCATTCAATCCGTGATGGAATTCACTATTACCAATAATGCTTCTCCTGCCCTGACTTTCTCCAATGCGCAATATGGTACCGGATACACAATCAGCAACTTCAACTCATTTAATATAAAAAGCAACCAACTCTGGAGACTGGGTGTATCGGCCGCCACGCCTAATTTTTCCGCCAGTGGCACCTACGCTTCTACCAATATGCCAGCTTCGGTAATTGGTGTTGTAAAAAGCGGGCAATCGCCTTATATACAGCTATCTTCAACCGACCAGGCATTTGCAACAGGCAACCGCGGAAACGCCAGCATTTCAGGCAATTCATTTAATATGGACCTAAAAGCCACTCCTGGTTATAATTATGGCCCCGGTATATATACTTTGTCGATCGTTTACACCCTTACTCCACAATAAGTACTTTTATTTACCGCCTGTATTTTTGGTTACACCCGGCTTGTATCATCAGATAATAATATCGAACTTAATAACAGTAAATATTTTTTCAGGTGAAAAAGCTTATTTTATTATCATTTCTTGTCTTTGGTCAATTTATTGCCAACGCACAAAAGCAAACGAAGAAGGCGCAGCAAACAATTACCTTACAGTTGTTGCCCGCTGGCCCTGTTCATCTTCCCAGGATAAAGGATAACAAGGGAAACGGGAATGGGAAGGATAAAAACCTGCTCTCCCAGGATAAACTTGTGTTGTCGGAGGACAAGCATGTATTTACGGATGTGCGGGTGATTGATACGGTTATTGATAACAAAAACAATCCCGTAAAAAGCCGTTCCGTAGTATATACCATCTCTTCTTTGTAAGGTACATTTTCATAACAGGTGTTTTTTTTACAAAAGTCCCGTCCCGCCTAATGCTGGATGGGATTTTTGTTTTGTGTCTCCTTTCCCTCACGTACATACTTATCTGTATGTAGTAATGCATGTTTTTCATGAGCGCTTTCATCGATCAACGTATGTTCATATACGTTCAATGAATACCAGGTTGTTCAATTTTCGGAAACACTTTCCAACCTATGGAATAAAACAGCTGCATGCCAAAACCAATGGCATATGGTTTTCAATCTGTTGATGAAATGGCACAGCGATTGGCATTATGTACCCGTAAACAATTTATACAAACAACCTCTTTAACAAACAAAACAAACAACATGAAAAAAGTGACATTGATCGCAGCCGCCATTTTCGCTGGCATTACAGTTACTAAAGCGCAGTCTTCTGCTACAGCAAGCCAAACAGTAACCTTAACCCTTCAGAATTCAATTGATATCGCTTTTACTGCTGCTACCGGTACTAACTTTACGTTTGCCAATGTAACTGACTATCAAAACGGTCTTTCCAATCTCAACGCATCGAGCCTGCAGGTGAAATCAAACCGTCCGTGGGCTGTAACAGTAGGTTCTGCAAGCGCAAACTTTAATGGCCCCGCAGCTCCCTCACCAGCTATGCCTTCATCTGTATTGGGTGTTCGCTTAAACGGCGGCTCTTCTTATGAAGCATTGTCAACAAGTGAGCAATCGCTTACCAGTGGCGCCAGAGGCATGAGCAGCTTTAGTGTTGATTACAATGCTAATCCTGGTTTCAGCTACGACGCAGGCACTTATACCCTCTCTGTGGTATATACTGCTACTCAGCAATAAGTAAAAATGAAACAGGAAGTAAGAAGTAGGAAGTCGGAAGTCGGAA
>DASUVL010000222.1:0-6460 GCA_036379015.1 Niastella sp. | reverse complement strand
CACTGCTTCCCAGTCCTTTATTCTGCCGGCAACGATCTGTTTATTCAGCTTATCTATTTCTGATCGAAGTATCAACTGGCCGCCTACGTTCATCCATGGCGCGAGAGCGGTTTTGGCAGGCAGGCTTTCGATCAGTTGTTCATGTGTTTTAATGTTGTTGATACGTATATGTTCCAGTAACTCTTTCACAAGGTAGTACATCACCAGTTCCTTAAACAGGTGATATGCTTTCATCACCTTAATGATGCGGACCGGGCGGCGACTGTTTTCAAAATCATCGGCCAGGATAGCCAACTCGTTCACTACAGGGTCCTTTGTATCGAGCAATACCTGACCAATGGCTATGATCTCATCGTCGGACATTTTTTTGTTATTGCCTTCGCGCTTTAACCAGGCTTTACCCGTGAACTTTTGCAGCAAAGGCAATGACTGTATCAAATCATTTACTGAATCTGGCGCCAGGAAATGAAACTCCAGTGTCTGGGTTTTATCAATGCGTTTGTCCCTGTCTATATACTTCCATGCATTACGGGCAATGGCGTACATGTTGTACATGAACCAGTATCCCGGCATAACCACCAACTGATCTTTGCTTAGATCGTTGCTGATCAACGAAAACGGAATCGGTATATTTAACTCTGACGAATAATCGCCCTTAGCCACTATAGAATAGCAGGCAAATTTTGAATTGTGCTTCAGGCTTACACACAAGCCAGGCCAGAAACCGCGGCCGGCTACTATTTCGCCATCCGGACTGCGGCTGTTGTGGTTAGAGCCTACCGTAGCGCCTGCAGCCATATTGCTTTGCCCCTGCACCAACGCGGCACATAAAAATGAATTGTTATGGTGTTGTTCGTGCGAAGGGAAGATCAGCGAATTCAATACTTCACAACAGGAGATGGTTGAGTTGTCGCCCAGGTAAGAGTTGATCAACCTGGCTCCATATTTAAGTTGTGAGTGCGATGCCAGTACAAAGCGTACCGCTTTAACGCCATAGAACAGCCGGCAGCCATAACCGATAATGCCGTTCACCAGTTCACAGCCTTCGCCTACCTGGGTATTGGCTTCACTGGATGAATTAATGGTAACGTTCTTTATTTTATTAGCGCCTTTTAAATAAGCATCACTGCCGATCTTTACATCTTTCAGGATCCTGCAATTCTTCACCACTGTTCTGTCGCCAATAGTGCCGTAATAGCCCCGGAGCGCATCGAATTTCTTTTCAGTAAATTCCTTGAAGCGGTTCAATAATTTGTCATCGTCCCGGAAATACGTCCATAAAAATGCATCACCCGGCAATATGCCATCGAAGGCCAGAATACTGCGACCAGCATTTTCATTACACAAGTCCATCCAGATGCGGATATTCTCCGGTTCGCCTTCTTTTAAAATACCATTGCCAAATTTGGAATGATCGGTGGTGGCAATTTCATTACAGTTTACCAGTATCACGCCATTGCCAATAATATAATGGGAGATGTAATTCACATTATCTACTACCACGTTGTCGCCAAAATCACAACTGATAACCGTACTGTTGTAGAACCCTACCGGCCGGCGCAGGTTGTGGTACTCCAGGTAATAAGGTTCCAGCTTGCCAATGCGAACCAATCCAAAGAACTTACAGTTCTGCACCAGTTCCGGATTGAAGGCGTCTGATACCAGCAGGTTATTCCAGTTATCGGAGGTGTTGCGGTTGCGTACCAGCACTTCAATTTCGTAAGCGGATAAGTGCCGGTAGTGAATACCGTTCTTGTTCTGTTTATTGCGCAGGTAATACTCATTCTTACCCTTTGGTAAAAAAGGTGCTGGAATAAAGTCGTACCCTAACGTATTGAGAGGTTTGCGATTGATTTCGTTCATGGGTGATAATTGTCAATGGTGAATGGTCAATGGTGAATACTGCTAATCGCTTAACGCAAGCCACCAAAAATGACTGTATTTGCGTTAAGCGTTTTGCGGTAAGCTTTAAGCCTTATTCTACTGTTACAGACTTAGCCAGGTTTCTTGGTTTATCTACATCCAGTCCTTTAACAACGCCAATGTAATAGGCCAGCAACTGCAATGGAATAACGCTGAGCATTGGTGCTACGAGTTCATCAGCTTGCGGCACTACAATTACATCATCAGCCATTTTGGTTATAACATCGTCGCCTTCCGTGATTATCGCAATTACTTTTCCTTTCCGGGCTTTTATCTCCTGAATATTGCTGATGATCTTTTCATGGTAAGAGTCTTTGGTGGCTACGAACACTACAGGCAGGTTTTCATCAACCAGGGCTATAGGTCCATGTTTCATTTCTGCTGCCGGATAGCCTTCTGCATGAATGTAAGAAATTTCCTTCAGCTTTAACGCGCCTTCAAGGGCAATGGGGAAGTTGTAACCACGGCCTAAGTACAGGAAGTCACGGGCATCTTTATATTTATAAGCCAGTTGTTTTATGGCCTCTGCGTGTTTTAATGTTGCAGGAATTTTTTCAGGAATAGCCTGTAACTCGTTCAATAAATGCAGGTAGCGTTTAGTATCGAGTGTGCCTTTTTCATAACCCAGTTTCAGGGCAATGATGGTCAATACTGCCAGCTGGGCGGTAAAGGCCTTGGTACTGGCAACACCTATTTCCGGACCGGCATGTGTGTATGCGCCAGCCTGTGATATGCGGGCAATAGATGAACCTACCACATTCACGATACCAAATATTAAAGCGCCTTGTTCTTTTGCTTTTTCAATGGCTACGAGTGTGTCGGCTGTTTCTCCACTTTGCGATACGGCAATGATCACATCTCCTTTATGTACTACCGGGTTCCTGTAGCGGAACTCTGAGGCATATTCTACTTCAACCGGCACGCGGCATAATTCTTCAAAAATATATTCGGCCAGCAAAGCGGCATGCCAGCTGGTTCCGCAGGCGATAATAATTATTCGCTGGGCGTTTTTAAGCTGCTCTATATTGTTTTCAACACCGGCCATAGTAATGGTGCCGTTGGCTGCATCTACACGTCCGCGTAAGCAATCGAATACTGTACTGGGTTGTTCAAAAATTTCCTTCAGCATAAAATGCTCGTAGCCACCTTTTTCAATAGCTGCCAGTTCCAGGTCGAGCTGTTGTACAAATGGCGTGATCTTTTCATTACCCAGATTTTTTAAGATCAGTTCGTCGGGTTTTATGATGGCCAGCTCATAATCGTTTACGTACACCACTGTCTTTGTGTATTCAATAATGGGAGAGGCATCGGAGGCGAGAAAATGCTCATCGCGGTTTTTACCTATACCAATAACGAGCGGGCTTCCTTTGCGGGCGGCAATGAGTGTATCGGGATTATCCTGGTCAATTAAAATAATTACATAGGCGCCAGTTACGCGTTTCAATGCAATACGCACAGCTTCTTCCAGGCTGCATTTATTGTTTTCCTGAATGTCTTCAATAAACTTCAACAATACTTCGGTATCGGTATCGCTGGTGAAGTTGTACCCTTTTTTCTGCAGCTCACTTTTTAACTGGGTATAATTTTCAATGATCCCGTTGTGGATCATGGCCAGTTTACCATTTTCTGAAACATGCGGGTGCGCATTGCGATCGCAAGGTTCGCCGTGGGTGGCCCAACGGGTATGCCCAATGCCAATATGGCCATGCAGGTCTTTACCAACCAGGGTTTCTTCGAGGTCGGCTACTTTACCTTTTTTCTTATATACATTTAAACCGGAGTTTAACAAAGCAACACCGGCGCTGTCGTATCCACGGTATTCGAGTCGTTTTAATCCTTTTAAAATGATCGGGTAAGCTTGCTTATTTCCTATATATGCTACAATTCCGCACATAATTACAGGGTTTAAGTTTTAATATTAAGTGTTGAATCAACAGGTTCACTGTTGTGTTGAGTTATAGTATGTTGCGATGCCGAAACACGCAAACGGTTGCGCAATATTATCAAAAAAAAGCCCATGCAGCATGCAAAAACATGCAAGGTTAACATACCATTTAAGTGGTATGGCACGCTTAACGCCTAATGCTTAACGCTTAACGCAAAAAAGCCTGTTCAGCCTTTGCCGTTCTGCGATCCGCTTTTAGCGTTCTGCATTTCAAATAGCCAATAAAGGAAAAATGGATTATTTTTTTAGACTGGTTTCAAATAACCGGAAGATTCTTTTGTATTCATCCGTCCAGCTTTCAGGCTCGGTAAAGCCATGATCTTCCATCGGATACACGGAGAGTTCCCAATTGTCTTTGCCTAATTCTATGAGGCGTTGTGTTAAACGTACAACGTCCTGAAAATGAACGTTTACATCGATCATGCCATGGCAAATTAGCAAATGATCATTCAAGCCTGCTGCAAAGTTTATGGGCGAACTGCGACGATACGCAATGCTGTCACTAAAAGGTTCATTTAAAATATTGGAGGTATAGCCGTGATTGTAATGGGCCCAATCGGTAACGGGCCTTAAAGCGGCTCCGGCCTCAAATATACGAGGTTTTGTGAATAATGCCATTAAAGTTATAAAACCACCATATGATCCGCCATATAAGCCAATATGTTGGGCGCTGACCCCACAATTTTGCACCAGGTAACGGGCGCCGTCTTCAATATCGTCAAGATCCTTGCCGCCCATATAGCGGTAAATACCAGTGCGCCAGTTGCGACCATAGCCAGCACTGCCCCGGTAGTCGATGTCGAGCACGGTATAGCCATTATCTGCAAGCAGGTTGTGAAACATGTATTCCCGGTAATACGTGCTCCACCATTTGTGGGCATTTTGCAAATACCCGGCGCCGTGTACAAATATTACGGCCGGTTTATTGGCATGTGGTTGTGCCGGCCTGAACAGGCGGGCATATACGGTGGCGCTGTCACGGGCGGTAAAAGTGATCAATTCCGGATCGCGCCATGCATAGGATCTGAATTCCTCGCTTTGCGCCTGGTTAGTAATTTGAATGGGTTTTACTTTGGTCGTATTGCCTGAAGCATTGTTTGGTTGCAGGTATAGTTCCCAGGGTTTGTTGCTGTATGAATACAAAATGGCTATCCATTTTTCGTCGGGTGAAAGGTTTGCCTGGTTAGAGCCGGTAAGCGTGGTAAGCTGTTCTGCCTTATCGCCTGTTACAGGCAGCCGGTAAAAATGCTGTTCGCCCGGATGCACTTCATTGGTGGTAATGTAGAAGTATTTTTTGCTTTTGGAAAGTTGGGCATTCAGCACCTCGTAATTACCACTGGTGAGCGCTTTCTTTTCTTTTGTAGTTACATTAATGGTATATAAATGCGAATACCCCGTGGCTTCTGACTGAAAATAGAAAGTCTGATCATTTATCCAGTCTGAATTATTGGTAGGAAAACCGCTGGTGCCGGGACCACCGATCCAGGCCTCATCTCTTTGCCTGTCGAGCAGCGTTAAGCGACCTGTTGCACCATCGAGCAAAAACAGCCAGCGATCTTTATTATCCTGCGCACGCACTTCTACCACTGCATAATTACTGGCCGGCGCCCAGTTGGTGTTTATAAAATTCAATACACGCAATGGCGGGTGCTCTTTCTTTTCTTTATAAACCGCCGGATACTCTTTTACATAATCCGGCAGGTTGCGAATGCCGGGAATAGAATCGGTCTTTACTGCCAGAACGGTGTCTTTTTCTGTATCAAAAACAAATAGTTCTTGGGTGTTTTGGGCTCCGCCTACTTTAGCACGGGCAGAAAGATCTTCAGTAAAACCGCTTTCTGTAACGTAACTGGGTACAACGGTTGATTTGGCTGTAGCGGTGGTGATTAAGCGATACGATATAAAACGGCCATTTGGGCTAATTGCCAGCATCGACATGGTTTTGCCATCGAGCGGAATGGCGCGGAGTGTTTTTTCCTTGATGAATTGCTTCAGCATGGAATCGGCCAGGTCTTTTTTCTGTTTACGCCGTTGCAATACCACCGAATTTTCAAGGGCTTCCTGCTGCAGCCATTTTTCCTGCTGGTTGCGCTTTGGTGTTGCCGTGCCAGACGGAGTGGCTGCTGACTGAAAGTTGGTGAGCTGGGTAGTTAACCCGGTTTGTATATCTGAAGCCCAGGCATTTTGTTCGCGGATGTAAACTACTTTTCGATCATTGAAGGAGAACTGCGGGTTGCTTTCTGTAGCTACTGTTTGTGTGAGGCGACGGCTTATGCCCGTTTTTATAAACACAAGGTAAATATCGCCGTTTTGCGCATATACGTATTGATCGCGTTGCGAATTATATTGTATCTGGTTTTCTGTGATCGCTGCCTGGCGAAATGCCCAGGTAGATTTTTGCGGAACAGTGGCCGTGGGCGTAATATAGTATAGGGAATCGGTAGTTGCTTTTTCAGGGTTCCAGTTAAATAACAGGTATTTGCCATCTGCTGACCATAGCGGGGTAGATGGAGAGGTGCCTATCCATTTCGGGTCGCGCATTATTTTTTCTACGCTTAACGGACTCAGCTGACCATAGGAGGTAAAGGTTTG
>DASUVL010000221.1:0-11943 GCA_036379015.1 Niastella sp. | reverse complement strand
ATTGGCAATTTTGATATCCCTCCACATGTCGGTCCGCTTTATTTTTGTTATGAGGATAATGGATAGAAACGGCACTTCGCAGCAAACAAATTTTAACACCGTCCTGTTGCAGGCGTAAGCCAAGGTCCTGGTCCTCTACTCCCCATCTACCATCATATTTCTCGTCGAATGCGCCTACGTCGATAATATCGCTTCTCATTGCCGAAACGTGACATGTCCAAAAATAGAACCATGGAGCAGGCAGACTTTCAATATTATCACCATATTTCGAATATTGTTTTTCTCGTATGTCTTTATACTGATCGTAATTTAGGATCCTCTCAATGGAGAGTTTTGGTTCTAATGGCGATATTAAGCTTTTGAGAAATGCCTCATCTCCATCGCTGTGATCAAAGCCGTATACGTATCCTATTGCGGCTTTTCTTCCATTGCCATTCTTGAAAAAAGTAATATGGTGGCCTATGGAGTCAGGGTGTAATATTATCCCTGAGTCAAGGAAAAGACAAACTGTCCCTTTTGCAGCGGCGAGCCCTTTGTTTCGAGCTGACGCTGGTCTGTAGCCGAGATCCTCTTGAAATACATATTCTATATTTATTAAGTTCTCGTACTCGACAATCACCTCTTTGGTGTTGTCGGTGGAACCGTCATCCGCAATAATTACTTCGAATTTTTCCCTTCCAATATTTTGTTTTGCCAAAGAATTTAAAGTGTAACTCAATAACTCACTACGATTATAAGTCGGGATTATTATGGATATCTCATACATTTTTCGCTTTATCATACGAAGTATTGTGTTTATGTTTCGACAGATAACAATTCCATTTCTTGTTGAGAGAATTTGCTCCGCCGTGTTATGAATAATAAGCTTAAAGCGATATCAACAAATTAATTCTAAAAAAGCGTTACGGATTTAGTAGTAGCATCAATATTCATTGCGGGTTTTACTAAAAATGCCATGGCTGTGCTGTATTTATTAATCCCATCTTAACTTTATGCCGGCAAAATCAATATCTCATTTTTAAGTTCGATCATAGATCAAAATCGAATGATTACGGTATACTATGCACAAAGCCTCGACAAGCTGGATGATCCGATCATTTCAGCGTACTTGAATTTATTTCCGGCGGAAATCGAAAATAAAATACGTCGATTCAGACGCTGGCAGGACGCACAGGCCTCTCTTTTAGGCAAGATTTTATTGAAAAAAGGGTTGGAAGATCTTTGTCTGAACAGCCATTTAAAAGATTTGAAGTATACAAAGTATGGACGTCCTTATTTAGAAAATGCGCTTAGTTTCAATATTTCTCATTCAGGCCCTTATATAGTCTGTGCATTCTCAAGCAAGGGAGTGATTGGGGCTGATATAGAACAAATGGATCCCATTCGTATTGAAGATTTTCAAATGGTTTTTAATGATGATGAGTGGTGCGCTATTACAAACTTTCCAAACTTATCCTATGCTTTTTACTATTACTGGACGGCCAAAGAAGCTATTTTAAAAGCTGATGGACGAGGCTTGAGCATTCCTCTTAAGGCACTATCAATTGAAAAAGCAAGTTGTTGCTTTGATGACAAAATTTGGCATTATAAAACTGTTTCGTTATTTGATAATTGCATATTACAAATTGCATCTGATAATCAAATTGAAGAAATAAGCCTTGTAGAAGTAAAAGTTACAAAGCCGCAATAAAATTGCGGATTTGTTAACTTGAATTATATCTGATTGATAACACTGAATGCTATATCATAGCGTATGCGTTGGTGCCAATTATTCTTTTTTGTATAGCATATTTTAGCAATCCAATAGTAGATTTGGTTTGTAATTTTTCCTTCATGTCCTGCCTTATTTTTTCTATAGATCGAACGCTTAAATAGAGTTGGCTGGCGATTTCTTTATTGCTTTTTTCTTCCCATAATAATTGAAGGATTTTTATTTCCCTATCGCTCAAAGTAACGTTCAAGGATTCCAGTCCCTTTTTTATATTAGTTTGTTTATTCCAATATATTACCTCGGTAAGTAATGTGCTTCGATAAAGCTTTCCCTCGGAAAGCGATGTAATTGCATGAATCAACTCTTCCGGCTCATCTGCTTTTGATAAAATTCCGTAAACTCCTAAATCCAATAAATTACTCAACAACTCCATATCTGTACACGTAGACAAAATTAATATCTTAATTTCCGGATATTCTTCTTTAATTAGTTTTAAAGCTTCAGCTCCATGTAGGTTCGGCATAAATATATCCATTAGCAAAATATGGACTTGAGACTGCTTTAATTTGTTTAACAAATCGGGAATATCTGAAGATTGGATAACTACATTTAAATTTCTTACTTCACAGAGATAGTTTTTCAAAGTTTTCCGAAACATAATATGATCGTCAAGTATTCCTACATTAATTAACTTTGACAGCATAAGGTTTATTTTTTAGATGTAACTAAATCCTTTTGTGGGATTTGAGGATAAGAAAGATATGGTCTTTTTTTGGTATAACTGACTAATGCTTACTAACGATAACCGGCAACGTTGTTAGATCATTATCTAACTGATATGATAGGATAATAGGTTTCATGATTTTACATTTTATTGTTACAAATTTCTATTCGTATAAATTTAGTATAAATCCCAAATTTAAAAATCACGCTACACTTGATTTTTTAAATTCGTTCACTTTTAGCCAATAAGTGTGTCGTTTTTGGCGATAAGTGTGCAGATTTGGGTCCTGGCCCAGGATCACTACTTTAACGTTATCGATGAATTGATATAGATAATTTCGCTGTTATGTAACTGATACGAAACCTATGTGCTAATATTTTTTTTGCAAATAATTATCAGGATGCCTTAATATTGCTTAACGCCGAACGCGCAACGCAAAACGCCGAACGCGCAGCGCGAAAAGCGGAACGCAAAACCAAATGTATTTAGCGTTAGGCGTTAAGCGTTCAGCGTGATTCATAACCTATCCTTACTGCTGATGTTGAAAAATGACACACAGTTGGAAGCCACATGGCTGCAACGATTGCAACAGAACGATGAACAGGCCCTGGCTGCCATCATGAAAAAATATTATACTGCCTTATACAATTACGGAGCCCGGTTCACCAATGACGATGCCCTGATAAAAGATTGTATACAGGAAGTGTTTATCAGTTTGTGGCAAAGAAGAGAAAATGCCGCTGTTATTTTATCTCCCCGATATTACTTACTGCGTGCTGTAAAGAACAAGGTGTTGAAATCATTACACCAGCACAATAATAAAACCGGCTTCATTGAGTCAGAAGATGAATATGATTTTTTACAGGAGTTTTCTGTAGAGAAGCTGATCATCGATAAACAGATGTCGGAAGATCAGGCGACCGAATTGCGAAGAACACTGGCACAATTGTCGAAACGGCAACACGAACTCATATACTTAAAATTTTACCAGCATCTCGATCATGCACAAATAGCCGGACTGATGAACCTCAGCCGCCAATCGGTGTACAATCTCCTGCACGAAACCATTCAGAAATTACGCAGCCTGTGGCAGGCGGAAATGTTTAATCAATAGGGATAAGCCTAAAGCTTTAAGCTGTAAGCTTTAAGCCAGCGTACCGCTTATAGCGTACCGCTTATAGCGTACCGCTTATAGCCTTCTTCTGATACTTTTTTGCTCCATAGTTGTATTTATTTAACAAAATCAAATTCTATACAGTAGATTTTGCCGGTAACGGGAACTTACTGGTATAACCGAGGAAGTATGAAGGATTTCCGACTTTATGATATCTCAGATTTTGTAATAGATGAAGACTTCATCCGCTGGGTGCATGAACAGTGCGAAGAAGATAACCTGTTCTGGAAAACCTGGCTGCAACAACATCCTGATAAACACCTGGTGATCGCAGCAGCCAGGCGTATCGTTGAATCGATACAATTTGAACAAACCATTATCAATGAGCAGGAAATAGATCAGGAGGTCAGCCGGCTATTACATACCATTTCAACACAACCCAAACCGGTTGAAACGCATAAGGGAAGGGTCATATCCTATACCTGGTGGTATGCGGCGGCCGCATTACTGTTATTCACAACCGGCATCTGGTATTTTTATAATCGCAATACAAAGGTGCAACCGTACGTGTATACTTCCATGGTGGCATCCAAACAATTAATAGAACATACCAATACATCACAAAAACCGCTGTTACTGACCCTGCCCGATGGCAGCCGGCTTACCCTGGCCGCCCAAAGCCGCGTTAGCTATGCCCACACGTTCGGTTCCGCTGATACCGTAAAAGACGGCGCTACCCGCGATGTTTATTTGCTGGGCGAAGCTTTTTTTGAAGTCACCAAAGATCCGCACCGGCCGTTCCGGGTATTCGCCAATGAAATAGTAACCAAAGTACTGGGCACCAGTTTTACCGTTCGTTCTTTTGAAAAGGATACGACCATACAGGTGACCGTAAGAACCGGAAAAGTGAGCGTTTACGCACAAGCGGCAACCATAGCCACTGCCAAATTGAGCGAAGTCATTTTAACGCCCAACCAGCAACTGGTCTATGAAAGAATGGCGCAGAAGTTTCAAAAGGTGTTACTCAGTAACCCCGCTCTGATTGTGCCGCCTACCGTTGAGAAATTATTGGTATATGATGATGCCCCGCTTGATAAAGTATTCAACGACCTCAGTAAGGCCTTTGGGATCAATATTGTTTTTGATAGCGATGTGTTGAAGAAATGCACCCTTACCGCAGATCTTACCAGTGAACCGTTTTACCGTAAACTCGACCTGATATGCCAGGCCATTGACGCACACTATGAATTGATTGACGGACAGGTAGTCATAGAGTCCAGCGGATGTAAATAAACGGGCAATAATGACGGTTGAGGCTTAGGTGACTTAATAATCAGAAGTAAGAAGTAGGAGGTATGAAGTAAGAAATACAAAATAAAATGACTGTTTTATTAAACCAAATAATATGATCAAGTTACCACCATAAAAAAAGGCTAAAAAAGAACCCCAACATTGTTTGCACCAATATCGGGGTTACTGATAATTTGTCCAGCGCCTGGGAAGTTGCAGGACAAATATTGATTAAAACTGATTGCTTTAACCAACTAATAGTACAAAACTATGAAAAAAGTACTCGTTAACCAGTTAATCTACCGGTTTATGAGAATAGGATTGCTGCCATTACTGCTTATCACCGGCTTTGCCGGTTTGATGTATGCCCGTCCGGTACACGGGCAGGAAGTTCTGAACCAACGAATTAACCTGGTTGCTACCAACAAGGAAGTGAAAACTGTATTGAATGAGATCAGTCATCTAACTGATATAAAATTTGTTTACAGTTCGCAACGGATTCCGGTTCGGCAGAAAATATCTGTTATTGCCCGCAACCAGCGCCTGGGAGAGGTGCTGGAAATATTATTGTCGCCTTTGAATGTCCTGTATTTCGTATCAGGCAACCAGATCGTGCTGATGCGAAAAGGCGAACCGTATAACCTTGCGATGTTTATTACCGAAGACCCCCGCAAAAGTTTGCTCGAGGATGAAACGCCGGCCAAAACCATAACCGGTAAAATCACCAATGAGAACGGAGAGCCATTGAGTGGTGTTTCGGTATTGGTTCGGGGTACAACCCGCGGAACCAGCACCAACGAAAAAGGCGTATTCGTGATCACGGCCGAAGTAGGGGAAACACTTGAATTTTCGATGGTAGGGTATAAGGTGTCTGTTGTAAAGGTGGGGGATGAAACCAATATCACCATCCGTTTACAGGCCGAAACAACCAACATGAACGAAGTGATCATTGTTGGGTACGGTACACAAAAGAGAAGTTCTTTAACGGGCGCCATTTCATCGGTCAATGCCAAAGCCATCAATGAATTGCCGGTGGCCAGTGTTGAACAGGCGCTGCAGGGCCGGGTAGCCGGTTTAACGGTTACCAACAACGGCGAACCCGGTACGTCGCCCATTGTGCGCATCAGGGGGGTAAGCTCTATAAATTTTGCTTCCGACCCGTTGTATGTGATCGATGGTTTTCCCACCAGCAACCTCATCAATTTCGATAGCCGGGATATAGAATCGGTAGAAGTGTTAAAAGATGCCAGTGCGGCCGCCATTTATGGCTCGAGAGCTACCAATGGCGTTGTGCTCATTACTACCAAAAAAGGAAAACGCGACAAAAAATTGAAAGTGCAGCTCGATTCCTATATCGGCACGCAACGTCCGTGGAAAACAATTGATCTGTTGAATACAGAGCAATACCTTAAATACGAATTTGCATTGAATGAAGCAGGTGGAACAGGACATCCGCCCCGGTTACAACCTGCCAATTTCAACCAACCTATATATGCCGGCGCTACCCAAACGTATGCACAAACGAATACCGACTGGCAGGATGCCTATTTCAAAAGCGGTGTGTTGACGCAGCACAACCTTTCTGTAAGCGGTGGAAACGATGTCAGTCGTTTTTTTACCTCAGCCGGTTATTTCAAACAGGACGGTATTTCGCAAGGTGTATACTATGAAAGAGGCAATTACCGCATCAATTCTGATCATAAGATCAGTAATGTATTCAATATTGGCGAAAACCTGGTGTTGTCGTATGCAAAACAGCGTTATGATAATACAACAGATAACAGGACCAGGTTGTTTAATGTCATTCGCGGTCTGCCTTATTTGCCGGTGTACGACCCAACAACGCTGGGTGGTTTTAGAAATGCCGAGAATAGTGTGGACGGCGCTGATCCTACCAATCCGGTAGAAGATGCGATCTTGCTGGGCAATGCTATTCGCAAAACTTTAAAAGTACTGGGTACGGTGTATGCGGAAGTGAATTTTACCCCCTGGTTAAAATTCCGGTCAACCTTTGGCATAGATCACATAAACCTGTTTCAGCATCAGTTCAAACCAATCTATAACGATAAGGGACGTAGTGAAACAGTGGCTACTGTTGATGATGTACGAACTTCCCTCACCACGTTATTATACACCCAGCAGCTCACGTTTGATAAAACATTCGGTAATCATCACCTGACTGCTACCGGTGTTTACGAAACACAAGGTACCAGAGCCTATGGCGAGCAATTGAAAGGTAATCAAAGCACCAATGATATTCAAACCATGTTTGGTGCTACGAATGTAAGCGCGTTCAGTACCAATAGTGAAAACCTGTTGATCTCATATGTAGGCCGTTTAAATTACGAGTTTGCCGGTAAATACATGTTGAGTGCGGCCATACGCCGGGATGGTTTATCGGTTTGGGCGCCGGGTAATAAATTCGCCAACTTCCCTTCTGCTTCTGTGGGCTGGCGGGTTGACCAGGAACCTTTCATGCGGCAGGTTAAACAGGTATCTGAATTAAAAATAAGAGCCGGGTATGGAGTAACCGGATTGAATGGTATTGGCATATTTGGCAAGCTGCCTAATTCGCAACTGGCCAACGATTATCCATGGCAGGCGGTTGTATCGCAAAACGGCGCTATATATCCTTTCAATAATACGATGCCATCAGGCGGTAACGCTTCTTTTTATAATGCCATCTCGAACACGGCACTGGAGTGGGAAAAGACCAAACAATTGAACATAGGCGTTGACCTCGGTCTGCTTAACAACCGCATCACTTTATCGGCCGATTATTACAGGCGTAAAACAGATAACCTGATGCTGAATGTACCAACACCCGGTTCATTTGGTTTCGCCGGCAGCGGTGCGCTGGCCAACGTGGGTGCCATGGAAAACAGTGGATTGGATCTGCAACTGGCCTACAAACAATCAGTGGGCGAGTTTAAGTGGGATGTGATGGGTAATGTTAGTTTTATTACCAACAAGGTAATTAGCCTGAATACGCCAAGTGCAACTATTGATCAGGGTGGCGACCAGGACTTTGGCGGCGGCGCGCCCATTACAAGGACCAAGGCCGGCGAACCTATTCAATCGTACTATGGATATGTTGTTGACGGCATATTCCAAACTGATGCAGAAGTAGCGAGTAGCCCGTTCCAGACTGACAAAACAAAAGCAGGCGATCTGAAATTCAGGGATATCAACGGGCCCGACGGCAAACCCGATGGCGTTATAACCGCCGACGACAGAACTTTCCTCGGCAATTATTTACCTGATTTCGTTTACTCCCTGAATTTTGGCGCCAACTATAAAAACTTCGATGCTTCCGTATTCTTCCAGGGCGTACAGGGCAATAAGATCTTTAATGCAGCCCGTATTATCAGGGAAGGCATGCCGCGGTTATTTGGCGCCGGTACAGCTGTGCTGGATGCATGGACACCCACGAATACGAAAACCAGTATGCCCAGGGCAGTAAGCGGTGATCCCAACCAGAATGTACGGCCTTCCACCCGTTGGATCGAAGACGGTTCTTACCTGCGGTTAAAAAATATAATGATAGGATATACCGTTCCATCCGACTTTTTACAATCATTTGTCAAAGGGGCTATAAGCAGTTTCAGGGTCTACGTTTCTTCCCAGAACCTGTTGACCCTTACCAAATATAAAGGCTGGGATCCGGAGATCGGATCAAAGAACACCACGCTCACCAACGGCATCGATTACGGGCAATATCCTGCCGCCCGGTCATTTCAGTTTGGCGTGCAGGTAGGTTTTTAACCGGATGTTTCATTTTAAAACTTTTGACTATCATGAAACCTAAGTATATCAAGTATAGTATCGGAGTCGTATTGTTTACTGCAGTTATGATCATTGCCTGTGAAAAGCAACTCAATAAAACCAATCCAAGTTATCCAACGCTGGATACGTATTTCCGTAACAGTAATGAATTATTGAAAGGCGCCAATGCCATTTACTCAGTTTTTCACTCGGGAGTGCTGGTAGCCAGGGAGTGGTTCTTTATACATGATTTGCGAAGCGATGATGTAGCAGCCGGTGGCAGTCAGTTGGAAGTACCCCGCGCACAGATATTGAACGGCGGTACCTCTCCCGATAATAAAGTGATGAGCGATGTATGGAACGGATTGTATACCGTTATACACCGCGCCAATACCGTTATTAAATATGGGCCCCTGGTTGCCGATAACACGGCCATACGCGACCGTGTTGTAGGCGAAGCCAAATTCTTCAGGGGATGGGCATTGTTTGAACTGGTGTCAATGTGGGGATCCGTGCCTATGTACCTGGAACCGGTTACCGAATCGAACCAGTTTCAGCCACGCGCACCCGAAGCCAACATATATGAGCAGATCATAAAAGATCTCACGGATGCGGCTGCTGCATTACCACCCACGTATGCCGATGAAGACCGGGGCCGGGTTACAATGGGAGCAGCGAATGCCATGCTGGGCCGGGTACAGATGCAGAAAGGCGATTATGGCGCCGCCAAAACTGCCTTGCTGAAAGTTAAGAGCTCTAACCTGTATTCCATAAACACTCCTTATGGCGACAACTACCTGGAGGAAACAGAATTTAATAAAGAGTCGATCTGGGAAGCCGTGTTTTTTGAAAACAAACCCAACAGTTTTAATTGGGGCGGTGCTTCAGGTCCTAATGGCGACGATCCCAGTCAGCCACAGGGAACAGTACGCAACCAGGAATATTCGCCTATTGCCTGGCGTAACCTCATTCCTTCTAACCGGTATTTGAATGAATTTGAAAATACGGCTGCCGGGGCGGCCAAAACCGATCCGCGGTTTGCCATGTCGGTTTATCAAACAGGCGATCAGTATAACAATGGCGCGTCTGTATTAACCGACGATGACCAGAATGGTAATTCTTCTGTCGTGAACGGCGTTACCAAATTTATAAGCTGGCGCAAGTTCACGATCATTTATAAACATGGCAAAGGCGGCGACCGGGCCGGCGGCGGCAACAACCAGCGTCTTATCAGGTATGCAGAAGTGTTATTGATGCTGGCTGAGTGTGAAAATGAATTAGGCAATACGGCCGCTGCAGTAGGCTATCTGAATGAAGTACGTGACCGGCCGGGCGTGAACATGCCGCATTATCCTACATCGCTATTTCCGACCGGTAATAAAACCGAGATCATGAAAGCCATTATGCACGAGAAATCAGTAGAGCTAGGTGCTGAGGAAATACGCAACCGGGATATTTTACGCTGGCGGAAGAAGGGGTATTACACGGCCGCCAACGAACCCCTGTCTTATTTCAAGGCGGGCCGCGATGAATTGCTGCCCATACCGCAACAGGAAATAGATAATAATCCGCAGTTAGCTGCGGGTGGAATTAATAAGCAAAACGGAGGATATTAAAGTATGTTGTCATCGCCTGCGTGCTGTTATCTCCGTTTACTGGTAATTTCCGGGCTCATGTTTTTGGTTGCCTGTACTACTGACAAAAAAGGATCATTGTTCAGGTCATTGCCCTCAACAGCTACCAATATACATTTCATAAACCAGGTAAACGAGACCGACAGCACGCATTCCTTTATCAATGAATTTGGTTACATGGGCGGCGGTGTAGGCATTGGAGATTTCAATAACGACGGGTTAAAGGATATTTATTTTACGGGTAACCAGGTGAGTTCGAAGCTCTATCTCAACAAAGGCGAAAACAGCTTTGAAGATATTACCGAAAAAGCCGGTTGTGGCACCAACGAGTGGGCAACGGGCGTAAGCATTGTAGACATCAATAACGATGGGTACGATGATATTTATGTGTGTGTATTTGGAAAGAACTTACTGCAACGCGCCGCTAATTTATTATACATCAATCAGCATAATCTAACTTTCAAAGAGTCGGCATCAGAATACGGCCTGGCGGATACCAGTTATTCGACCCAGGCCGTGTTTTTTGATTATGATAAAGACGGCGACCTGGATATGTATCTCACCAATTATTTGCTCAGCAGCGCCAATGCCAATACCATTTACCCGCGCGACCAGAGCGGACGTTCCGTGGCCAATGATAAATTGTACCGCAACGATGGCGCAGCCAATGCAGGCCATCCGGTATTTACCGATGTTACGCTGGCAGCCAACATTAAAGAAGATGGGTATGGACTGGGCGTGGTAGTCAGTGATTTTAACAATGATAACTGGCCTGATATTTATGTGGCCAATGATTTTTTATCGAATGACGTTTTGTGGTTGAATAACCGCAATGGCACATTTACGAATTGCATTGCCCGTGCCATGCAGCATCAAAGCTATTCGAGCATGGGCGCCGATGCAGCAGATATAAACAACGATGGCCGGCCCGATGTGGTAACACTCGATATGATGCCGGAGTACAATGAGCGCCGCAAGCTCACCTGGTCGGTCATGAACTATGAACGTTATCAGGCAGAACGATCATATGGCTATGAGCCGGAGTTCATGCGCAACATGCTGCAGTTGAACAACGGAACATGGGCGGCCGGTGATACCAGTATACCGTTCTTTAGTGAGATAGGACAGATGGCCGGTATATCAAATACCGACTGGAGCTGGAGTGTGTTGATGGCCGATTTTGATAATGATGGCTGGAAGGACATGCACATCACCAATGGCATCGGCCGCGATTTTATCAATGCCGATTTTCTGGAGTTCAGCTCAACCGTCATGGGACGTGTAAACGATGTACAAAAGCAGCGAACGCTTATCAACAATAAACTGGCATCGTTACACCATGTAGAGCTGGGCAATTATTTATATCATAACAATGGCAATTACACATTCACCGACGTGTCGCAACAGGCAGGGGTAGGAGAGACGTCTATGTCGAACGGAGCGGCCTGGGCCGACCTGGATAATGACGGCGACCTGGACATCGTGGTGAATAATATCAATAAAGAAGCATTTGTATTGATCAACCATACCAATGAAAAAGAGAAACCGGTCACGCAACATTTTATCAGCATTGCATTACAAGGAAATGGGGCCAACCGGTATGGCTTTGGGGCGAAAGTAAAAGTATATGCCAATGGACAGGAACAGGTGCAGGAGCAAAACCCCGTAAGAGGATATTTTTCTTCCGTAGATACAAAATTGTTAT
>DASUVL010000220.1:0-3422 GCA_036379015.1 Niastella sp. | reverse complement strand
CTGTTGGCATACAAATAAGTGGTATCGGTACGCGCCGCCAGATCCGCAAAATACGCCACACTCTTTTCCAGGATCGGAACCGCCTGTTCCAGGTCGGTTACTTTGTTGGAGTATTTGAATTTTAAAACCTGTAATGCGGCTCTTGCCTTCCAGGCATAGTATTGTGCCATCGCCTGGTAACAATACATATCGTTCTTTAACCGGTTAAATTCTTCGCGGTTAGTCGTGATATGTGGCGCCGCCTGTTCAATGGCTGCTACTGCTTTATTTCCATGTACAATAATTTCATCGGCTATCTGCGTTGGGGTTTCGCCTACGTGCGGTTGTTTGCTGGCTTCTTTTTCTGCGTATTCAATGATCATCTCCCCTTCCGGACTTTCTGAATTATACAACAACGTAAACAAGCCAAACCGTTTGGGATCTATCAACTGGGTCATCAGCATACCCAGTGTCATGGTTTGCCGGTTTCCATCGGTAATTCCATAACGTCTTAATATTTTGGGTGAAATTTCTCCTGATTGTTCATACGCTTCTACTATACTTTTTGCCTGGCTGATGCTGCAACCGAATTTTGAGGCCAGACTGCCCGCCCAATAATCTACTTCGTTCAGTCGGTTACGATTGCTTTTCCACGCATACCGGGCCCAGGTCCTGTACCAGATCCAGTCGCGTTCTATTTCCATGGTACGGGGCGTGGTTTTATCGGCTGTATATGGCCAGTCCCAATATGATGCCTGTGGATACAAATGCAAACCATTGGCTTCATATATGGTGTGCATGGCCTGCACACTTTTTTGTACAAAATCGGGTGATCCATAGCGGAAGGGTTCCAGGTTGGCCAGGATATGTACATTTTCTATTTGCACGGTGCCTATGCGGCTAAGGCTGCGATGCAGTTCGGCCCAGGGTCCGCGCGGCTCATAGGTTGTTAATGCTTCACCATTGAATTTTGCTTCGGTATACAGGTTCTTGTAAATTGGTAAGGCTTCTTTCATTACCCGCGGTGCATCGGTATCGTGTGCCCGCAAAACGATCGGTGGCTCATCTTTCTTACCCAACATCTTTAACCCGTCCTGCACACCTGGGATAATGGTTTTAACAAACCAGTCAACATCGTCCTGCCCCACTCCTTCCATGGCTTCACCCAGGGCAACCATTAAACCCACATTGGGATATTTGGCCACAAAAGCGGCTATTGATTTACGGGTATAGTCTGAGATCAATGGAACGATGGGCCGGTTACGGTCCTGCGTTTTTATGTTGTGCTTTTCTGCAAAGGGTTTTGATACAATTATATTATAGAACATTTGGATCACCCAAATGCCACGGCGATCGGCTTCTGTTGTCAGGAATGCAAACAACTCTTCATTCTTCTTAAAAGTGGCGTCGTCTACCTCTACTGCATATGGATATTCTTTTGTACGTACCAGCGATGCAAAGGGATGGCCATTCCATAAATAGAGCGAGTTGAGGCGGTTGATCACCAGCGAATCGAGGTATTGGATCCAAAGGGTTTTATCGTATAACCAGGGAAATGTTTCGGGTGTATACGGATATTCATACACGGTTCTTCCTGGTAAATAATAGGGTTTTTGAACGCCGATACATGTTCCGCGCAATACCATTTCGGGTTTGTCGGTCATTGCAAGATTGGCGGGTATCGCTTTTTGATTGTTTATCTGGTCGGCCAGTTCCATACATCCGTATAAGGTTCCTGATGCATCGGTTCCGGCGATAATAATGGCTTTGGTATTGCCTTTTATAGAAAATACTTCTTTGCCTGTTGTATCTGGTTGTAGCTTCCAGGTTGCAGCTGCTTTTTTAATAAGGGCATCGCTGTAGTTGCCTGCCACAATGGTCATTCCTGCACCTGTTAATTTTGCATCTGGTGAAACCACTACTTTATAGCCAGCGGTTCGTAAGGCGACCGCCAGTTTTTCTGTGCCATATTTGATCCTCGATGAGTTATTCGCGGTGATAATAGTCACGTTCTTATCCGCGGGTTTGTCGGATGCCCAGCTGATATTCAGGGTTAGAACGCTTACAACCAAAACAAGAAAGCCTTTCATTAGAATATTTGTGATTTAAGAAATTGTACGGTTTAGATATCTGTTAGTGCCCTCCTACGCTAAAGCTTGTGCCTCCGTGCTCCGACGCTGAAGCTCTGGCGCAAGCGTCTAAAGCTTCGGCGACACGCGGACGGCGGGCAAGCATGGTCACATTATTTCTTTCAGCTTCACGCCACCGCCCTCGCTCGATCTATACGCCGCTTCCACACAAGCCATCGTATAGATGCAATCTTCTACTGAGTTATCGGGTTTGGGTATAACATGGGCAGCCGCCTGCATCACCTGTTCCATACTGCCTATAAAGGCATGCGGGAACCAACTTCCTTCTACTGCCAGTGTTTTCCATGTACCCGGTTCATTACCGGTCATGGTTATGTATTGGAACTGATCGGCCACTCCATGCGGGTAGTTCATCAAGAGTCCCATATTTATTTTAATGGCGCCCTGCGTTCCTTCGAATTTTATATAGGAATGCTGGTGCTCCATACCAAATTGATGACAATGATTTGTTAGTATATTGGCCCTTACCATATCGCCATAATCCATAATGATATTACTGCGTACGGAAGCCAGCTGACCCATATCAGGATGTTTCACCGTTTTGGCATATACGCCGACCGGGTTGCCGAGGAACGACCGCACCAGGTCGATGTAATGTATGCTGTGATATAAGATCTCTACGCGGGGCGATTCATACAGGAACGTCCATAAATGCCAGGGGGTAAAAACATTCACATTGACCTCTATATCGCACAGCTGCCCCAGTATACCCTGCTGTATCAATTTGCGGGCTGCTGTTATAAAAGGCGCATACCGCAGTTGAAAGTTTACGGCTGCTACCAGTTGCTTATCGCGGGCATATTGCAGTATTGCTTTTGCTTCTGTATAATTATTACCCATTGGTTTTTGCAACAGCACGGCCGACCCGGCTGGCAGATATTCCAGTACCTGTTGCATGGCTGACCCAGGCACCGCTACATCATATACAACGGGTGTCAATTTCAACCGCACGATGGCTGACATACTGTCGAACACCAATGGGATGTTGAACTTCAGTGCCGTGGCATGGGCTTTTTCTTTATCAACATCGTAAATACCAGCCACATCAAAGCCGGCCAATTGATAGGCCGGCAAATGGGCATCATTTACGATACCACCTGCGCCAATAATAACTATGGGTGCTTTATATGATAATGAATCCTTCACTTATAATTTTACATAGTGACAAAAGTAACCGTTTATGGTTTCTTGTTTATCGTTTATGGTTCTTTAGGTTCAACCTAATGCCATCTCTTATGCTTCCCGAATGGAGAGCAAACGATAAACCAGAAACTAGAAACTATAAACTTCCTA
>DASUVL010000219.1:0-2869 GCA_036379015.1 Niastella sp. | reverse complement strand
AGCATTACGGGCCCTTTTTTGGCGTCTACAAACAAACCGGCTGCGGCGCTTAAAATAAAGTAACCATGTGCAACCGGTTTTTCAAATATGGTTCCCTGCAGTGAAGTATGATCGGTATGCGCATAAAAATGATCCCAGCTAACATTGGCGAAATTCACAATGTCAGCTTCGGTAACAGTTCGTTTATGTGTAATGACCGTATCCCCGATCTGCAGTTCTTCAAAGTATTTTCTGAATGGATGTTTTTCTTCTTCGCGGGTTTGAGCGCCGGGTTGATATACATTGGTAATAGCGGTGATGGCAGTAGGCGATCCCTGCAGGGCAATGCGTTGCATATAATGATGCACACCCCGGATTCCTCCCATTTCTTCCCCGCCGCCGGCGCGACCGGGTCCTCCATGCACCAGTAACGGTAACGGCGATCCATGGCCGGTACTTTCTTTGGCGCATTCATTATTCAGCACCAGTATTCGTCCGTGGTGGGTAGCAGCGCCCAAAACAAATTCTTTGGCAATGGTATTGCTGGCGGTAACAATGGAACAAACCAGGGAACCTTTTCCTTTTTTGGCCAGGGCAATGGATTCGTCCATGGTGTTGTATGGCATAATGGTGCTAACCGGACCAAATGCTTCAACGCTATGAACGGCTTCGTTTTCAAAAGGGTTTTCGTTCATTAATAATAATGGGCTCATGAAAGCGCCTTTTTGTGCATCGGCATCTATTACCTGCACACTATCGAGCGATCCGTAAACGATTTGGGAAGAAGCCAGCAGTTTTTGCACCTGGGCTCTTACTTCTTCGCGCTGGCTTTGGCCGGCCAGGGATCCCATACGTACTTTTTCATTTTCGGGGTTACCGATGGTTGTTTGGCTGAGCGCTTTACCCAAGGCGAGCCATATGTCTTCCATTTTATTTTGAGGAACAAAAATGCGCCGGATGGCCGTACATTTTTGTCCGGCCTTGGTGGTCATTTCCTTACGGACCTCTTTTATAAAAATATCCCATTCGGGCATAGAGGGAGTTACATCTTCACCCAACACAATACAGTTTAGTGAATCGGCTTCCATGGTAAAGGGCACGTTTTCTGCCAGTATGCGGGGTTGCGATTTCAATTGCAAACCCGTTGAGGCAGAGCCGGTAAAAGTGATCACATCCTGCGCCGTAACATGATCTAACAGATCGCCGGCCGAACCACATAAAAGCTGTAATGATCCTTCGGGCAGAATGCCGGAAGCAATAATTTCCTGTACCACGGCTTCGGTAAGATAGGACGTAATGGTAGCCGGTTTTACAATGGCCGGTATACCAGCCAGCAAATTCACGGCAATTTTCTCCAACATACCCCACACAGGAAAATTAAAGGCATTGATGTGAACTGCTACACCTTCTTTGGGCACCAGTATATGCTGACCCATAAAAGTACCGCCTTTACCTAACGGTATGGCTTCGCCATCAATGCAATAGGGCTCGTTGGGGAATTTGCGGCGTAAGGAGGCATAGGAAAATAAATTACCAATGCCACCTTCAATATCAACCCAACTGTCGGCTTTGGTAGCCCCGGTTTTATAACTGATTGCATAAAATTTGTCAAGATGGTTGCGCAGGTGTAAGGCCAGGGCACGCAGCATAAGGCCACGTTGATGAAAGGTGAGTTTACGTAAGGCTGGGTTGCCTGTTTTTCTTCCGTAATCGAGTATGGCTTTGAAATCAAGTCCACGAGTGGTAGCATAGCCAATCGTTTCGCTGTTTACCGCATTGTACAATGCCTGACCGTCTCCGTCACCGGTTATCCACCGGCCGGTTACATAGTTACCCAGTTTTTTCATGCAAAATGTAGTTTTTGTTTTTTTCAATGGCAATTCAGCGTGAAACGGCACATGGCAAACGGCAAATGCAAAGTCTTGAGAAGTCTGCAAGTTTTTCGGTCTTCTGTGCCTTGCGTCACCGTGCTCTTTAAGCCGGCGTCGTCGAGTTTGGGCTTAGAAAATGAAACCCATCGGGTTTTAACTTTCACGTTTCACGTTTGCCGTCTCACGCCTTATTTAATAATAATCGCAGCTGCTAATGTAGCATATCCCCGGCTAATACCATCATACTGGAAACCGGTATAAGCTACCTGTACATTAAGGCGGTTGGTTTTTTGGGGCAGGTTAATGCCGCCGGCGAGGCCGTATCCTAATCGTACCCGGGCCGCTGACATATTGTTTAACAGAAAATATATAGCGCCTGTTCGCAGTGAGGCATACACATTAGAGAGCGGGTAAGCTTTTATACCGGCGAGCAGCGGTATGGCATAGGACTTATTTTTAGCATCAACATAAATGACATTGTCACCAGTAAAGTAGTTGTAAGAGGCTTCGGTTTCGGCAGCAAAGTATTTATTGATCATTTTTTCGGCGCCCACAAGGCCACCAATGCCAACGTTATTGGAAGTAATGTTTGATAATCCAAACGAAACAGTAGCCCCCAGTCTGAAAATTGGCCCCGGTTTTATTTGAGCAGAACCGGTTTTTGCAAATAGAAGCAATGCTAAAAAGATAAGCCGGTAACAATTTGCCATTGTTCTGCAGGATTGATTGTGCGAAATTAGTTAAACCCGATTATAAAACGGATTTAAAACAGGGTAGCGTATAAAAGAAGCTAACTTTGATCCAATTTTTTAAATAATAAAAACAAGCATATTTATGTTGCGGTTAATTATAGCACTTATAAGCCTGGGCCTATTTGCTATGGCTTGCAATAACGAAGCTTCACAGGGAGAAACAACTGATCGTAAGGATGGCTTTACCCCTGTTTTAAAAACCAAAGAGGATTCTTTGTATCACGATGTTATGCAGGGCCACGATGCCGGCATGGCCAAAGTAGGCAA
>DASUVL010000218.1:0-4310 GCA_036379015.1 Niastella sp. | reverse complement strand
GTTCCCGTACATTACCGGGAAATGCATGATGCAACAATCGTTGCTGGGCTTCGGGCGATAATAACTTCTTATCGGTATTATTCTCTTTGCAGAATTGATCCATAAAATGCTTGGCGAGAATAACAATATCATTGCCGCGCTCCCTCAACGGGGGTATCTGTATGGGTAGGCCGATCAAGCGATAATACAGGTCTTCCCGGAACCGCCTGTTCTGCACTTCTTCCAGTAAATTCTTATGGGTAGCAACTATGATGCGTACGTTTATTGGCACCACTTCATTACCGCCAACCCGGGTTATTTCCCGTTCCTGCAACACACGCAGCAACTTGGCTTGCAGGTTAATATCCAACTCACCAATTTCATCTAAAAATAGTGTACCGTTATGCGCTTCTTCAAATTTACCGATCCGGCGGGTGATGGCGCCTGTAAAGGCCCCTTTTTCATGTCCAAACAACTCACTTTCTATCAATTCCCTGGGGATAGCCGCCACATTCACTGCGACAAATGGCTTTTTACTTTTGTCGGAATTATAGTGAATGGCCCGGGCTACCATTTCTTTTCCCGTACCTGTTTCCCCGGCTATGGAAACGGTTATATTGGTTTTGCAGGATTTTTCAATGAGACTGAACACCTTTTCAAACGTTGGGCTCTTTCCGATCAGGTATTTGGAGTAATCGTACTTTTTTCCAACCTGCTCTTTTAAGTGTTCTACTTCTTTGCGCAGTCCGTCAATTTCCTTCAAATGCAACAGGCTGTTCCAGAGCCGGTCTTTGGCGTCATCGTCTTTTACAATGTAATCAAAGGCGCCGTTCTTGATCAAACTGATAGCAGTTTTAATGTCTTCCTGCCCCGAAATGATGATAACCTGTATGCCCGGGTCTACCTCCTTGATCTTCTTAAGCACTTCACTGCCATCCATGTCGGGCATAGAGTAGTCAAGGGTTACTACCTCGGGCCGCTCATGCAGCTGATTCAGAAAGTCTTTACAGTTGTGAAACCGTTTTACTTCGTAATCGGGGTTTAACGCCAGGTAATGCTGAAGCATGGAGCCATACCATACATCATCTTCCAGTATAAATATCTTTAATGGGTGTTGGTTTTTCATTATGCTGAAAATCTATAATGTTAGAACGTATGAAAATAAATTTTATTCCCAAAAAAAGAACGTTTCCAGCTTAGAAACCCTGATTTCTTTTTTTCGCATAAGCTACTTAGTATCAATCACTACTGGTTTCCCCTTAGTGGAAATGAGCGTATTTGATACACGAAAATGAGGGAAAATCAGGTAAGATCCACCCGATTTGAGCGGCGCAACCAGATTAAAAATCTGAAAACTTGTTCACATTTAAAAAGGATTTCTGAACATATGGCCCTTTACATATTAGGCCCGCATCGTATTCATTTACCCTTCGTTATCTTTGATTAATGAGCGTGAATCGGGAGCGCCTTCACCAGAAATTCACTGAAGAATACAAAAGGCTGAATCAACAGCAGAAACTTGCTGTCGATACTATTGAAGGGCCGGTTATGGTTATCGCTGGACCAGGTACCGGTAAAACCCAGATTCTTGCCAGTCGAATTGGCAAGATCCTGCTGGATACAGATTCCCAACCCCAGAACATTCTGTGTTTAACGTATACCGATGCCGGCGTGGTGGCCATGCGCAAGCGGCTATCATTGTTCATTGGGCCCGACGCATACCGGGTGAACATTTGCACTTTTCACGCTTTCTGCAACGATATTATCCAGGAAAATCTATCGCTTTTCGAAAAAACCGCACTGGATCCCATTTCAGACCTGGAAAGAATTGAACTATTCAAAAACCTGATCGATACTTTCCCCAAAAATCACCCTCTCAAGCGCTACCGGGGCGATGTATACTACGAGATCCATAACCTGCAATCGCTGTTCAGCACCATGAAACGCGAAGGCTGGACGCCTGCTTTTATCAACGAGCGCATCGACGCCTGGCTGGCCGATCTGCCTACCCGCGATGAGTTTATTTATAAAAGAGCTTATAAACAGTTCAAGGCCGGCGACCTGAAGAAAGATAAGTTTGAAGAAGAAAAAGACAGGATGGAAAAACTGCGGGCTGCCGTAAACGAATTCGATCGTTTTCAGCAATTGATGCGCACCCGTAACCGGTACGATTTCGACGACATGATCAATTGGGTAATTAAAGCGTTTGAAGAAAACCCGGCGCTGTTAACCCGTTACCAGGAACAGTTCCTGTACATTCTGGTAGATGAATTCCAGGATACCAGCGGTACACAAAACCAGCTGGTAAAACTATTGATCAGTTTTTGGGATATCCCTAACGTTTTTGTTGTTGGAGACGATGACCAGAGTATTTACCGCTTCCAGGGCGCTAACGTAGAGAACATGTTGGCGTTTGCCAATTCGTACAAGCAAAGCCTGCTCACCGTTGTATTAACCAACAACTATCGTTCGGCCCAACCCATTCTCGATGTTTCCATGACCCTCATCAATAATAACCAGGATCGCCTGGTGAAACAAATAGCGGGTCTTAGCAAAAATCTGAAATCATCGCATCCGCGTTTCTTCGCATTGGAGCCTGCGGATGCTATCCCCCTCATAAAAGAATACGAAACGCAGCGGCACGAAATGATCGATATCACCCAGCAGGTACAACAGTTACTACTTGAGGGTGTATTGCCGGGAAGGATCAGCATCATTTACCGGGAGAATAAATATGGTGAAGAACTGACCCGGTATTTCAAATTACTCGGCATACCGGTATATAGCAAGCGCCATTTGAATTTGCTGCAGGAACCGTTCGCCAGAAAGATCATCCTGCTCATTAAATACATTGCCGCCGAACATGATGTTCCTTATGGCGGTGATGAAATGTTGTTTGAAATATTGCACTTCGACTGGTTTAACATTCCACCCGTTGAAATTGCCAAACTAAGCATTGAAGTGGCCGACCGGTTATATGGCAATAATAAAACTTCACTGCGCCGCCTGTTATACGATAAAGCCAATACACCACCGGCCGATTTGTTCAGCAAGGGCCTTCACCCCGGCTTACAACAGGCGATTAAAGCATTGGAAAAATTGATTGCCGCAGTACCCAATGTTACGTTACCTGTTTTAATTGAACATATCATCCGCAAAACAGGGTTGCTTAACAACATCATGCAAAGTCCCGAAAAAGCGTGGATGATGCAGGTGTTAACCGCTTTGTTTGACTTTGTAAAAGAAGAAACACACCGCAATCCTTTACTGAGGTTAGATGACCTGGTCAATATTTTTGACCTCATGGAAAAAGAAGGGTTGCCCTTGCCTCTTGTTCAGGTAAGTGGTAATGATAAAGGCGTAAACCTGCTTACAGCGCATGGTTCCAAGGGACTTGAATTTGAGTATGTGTTTATTGCCGGTTGCAATGCCTCCTTCTGGGAGAAAAAACGCAAACCTGGTGGCAGCTATAAGTTCCCCGAGAATATATTTTCCGCTACATCAAATGTGGCCACCGGTGGAAGCAAGGAAGGAACTGATTTCGAAGAACTCCGCCGCCTCTTCTACGTAGCCATTACCCGGGCCGAACAATACCTGACTATTTCTTACAGTCGCTATAAAAATGACGGAAAGGAACTGGAACCGTCCATGTTCATTGCCGAAATACAGGAACAACATCTGCTGCCTGTTGAAAAAGTATTCATCAGCGAAGAGACGCTTACTGAATTTCAAATGGTACAGTTCGCTGAGGCGGAAGCGCCGGAGATCGGTCGCATTGAGGACGATTTTATCACCGCCCTGCTCGATCGGTTTGTGATGAATGTTACAGCGCTGAACAATTACTTAAAATGTCCGCTGGAGTTTTACTTCAAAAACCTGCTGCGCATACCATCGCCCAAGAATGAGGCTACCGAATTTGGGTCGGCCATTCACCATGCCCTGCAACGGCTGTTTGAAAAAATGAGGGAAAAAAACAATGTTTTCCCGGGCAAGGTGGAGTTTGTAGACGATTTTTACTGGTATATGCATCGCCACCGCGAAAACTTTACCCGCGAACAGTTTGACCGGCGGCTCGAATATGGCCATGACGTCCTGACAAACTATTACGACAACTATATTCACAGCTGGAACCGGGTGGTCACCGTGGAAAGGAATATCCGTAACATCGTTGTAGATGGCGTACCGCTAAAAGGCAAACTTGATAAACTGGAGTTTGATGGCAAACAGGTGAACATTGTAGATTATAAAACAGGCGACCCCGAAAAAGCCAGGGCCAAACTACAGCCGCCAAACGATAAAGACCCCAATGGCGGCGATTACTGGCGCCAGGC
>DASUVL010000217.1:0-16006 GCA_036379015.1 Niastella sp. | reverse complement strand
GCACTGTACCGCCTGAAGCGGTACGATAGTTCGATCATTTGTTGCAGACGGGCGCTGGCGATCTCCATTAAGAACCGGGACTTTGATGCCGTTCGGCAGGTAACCAGTAATCTGCTCGATGCCTGCAATCGCGCAGGCTATTATGATTCTACCATAGCAGAGATCTCCCGTTTTCCAGCCGATCAATCTCCCATCGATGCGGATACCAGAATACGATTCGACCTTTTCTTATTAGGTGCTTACACGGGCAAAGGTGATATGGTGCGTGCACGGAAATTGAGTGAAAGTTTATACCGGAGAATTGTGCATAATCCCAAAGGCAAGAACAAATTTGCCTACCTGGAAATAATCAGGTTCAATGTAAAGATCAAACAGGTGCAGAAAGCCCGCGTTTTGATCAGGGAAGCAGAGAAATTGTTCAGGGAAGCCAACGCGTATGATGCCCTCAGGAATTTGATCAATTATCAATATGAGGTAGATTCCTTAGCGAATAATTGGCCGGCAGCTGTTAATACCTATATCGAAGGCAAAAAAATAACTGACTCTATTTTTGTGAAGTCCTGGCAAAAGCAGGTAAGCCAGCTGGAAAAGCAGTTTAAAGCCGAAATGGAATTGAAAGGACAAATGAAAAAACAACAGGCCGATTTGTTGGAAGCCAATATTCAACTACGGTCTGCTGAGCTGGCAACAACAAAAACAAGATACCTGTTAATGCTCTGTGGTGCTGCAATACTCTTTATTTTTGGTGCTATTCTGTACAGGATCTATAACCTTAAGCAAAGAAACAACTTGTTGTTACATCAGCAAAAAGAGCATATTGACCAACAAAATACATCTTTGAAAAGACTGGTAGATAACCAGGTGAAGCTGATCGCCGAAAAAGAATGGTTGGTGAGGGAGGTACATCACAGAGTAAAGAATAACCTGCAGATCGTGGTAAGCCTGCTCAACATCCAGAGCAAATTTTTGAAAGATGACATGGCCCTGGCTGCCATCAGGACCAGCCAGCAAAGATTAAGAATAATATCATTCATTCACCAGCACCTGTATCAGACAGAAACGTTGAGAACGGTTGAGGTAAACCAATATATACATAAGCTGGTAGCTTATCTGAAGGATGGAATGGATGTAGCGGGTAAAGTTGATTTTCAGCTAAACATAGCTGCTATTGAAATGGATGCGGGCGAAGTGGTGGCGATTGGGCTCATATTGAACGAAGTGGTGACCAATGCTGCCAAACATGCTTTTCCCGGAAGATCATCAGGGATCGTTAAAATAGGGTTGAACCGGTCTGTTGATGGCTACTTCACTTTTTCTGTACAGGACAATGGAGTAGGCTTGCCGCCAGGTTTCGACTGGCGCCAAAGCAGATCGGCCGGGTTTACTTTAATCAGTATGATGAGTGATCAATTAAAGGCTTCCTGTCAAATACATGGTACCAATGGCCTGGCCCTGGAGTTTCGGTTCAGGCCGGATCATGCTATTTCGAAAACGCATTTTCCCGGATCAACAAAAAATGAAATGGCTCAACCTATTTACGAAGAACCTGCATGAGTTTTTTAAAACGCTATATGATCATCATGGTATTACTGGCAGCGGCAGACATGAATGCCTTTGCCGGTGAAAATGACAGTACGGCGCATGCCTTGTTGAAAAAGTATCAGTTGGCGTTTGAAACGGATATGCAGGAAGGCAGACTGAAGGATGCCATCCTTTCCTTCCGGAAGTTCAGGGATATCTCCGACTCATTGGCCCTGTTGACCAGCGAAAGAAATGTAGTAAACCGGGAAGCACAGTTTGATGTAGAACTGGCTTTACAGGAAAACTACAATAAGAAGCAAATGGAATTTCTGCAAACGAAAGAGAAGATCCAGGAATCAGAATTGAAACAGACAAAAATAAGATCTTATGTATTGTTAGCCGGCAGTATCATAATGGTCATTCTGCTCATGATCGGGCTGGTAGCATACCGGTTGAAACAAAAGAATAATTCGCTGCTTGAAAAGCAAAAAATGGCGATGGCCCACCAGAACCAATCGCTGAAAAGGCTGGTAGATCAGCAAGTGGATCTGATCAATGAAAAAGAATGGTTGGTAAAAGAAGTTCATCACCGGGTGAAAAATAATCTGCAGATCATTGTAAAATTGTTGAACATTCAGTCCGATTCCCTGAAAGAGGAATCAGCAGTATCTGCCATCAAAGACAGCCAGAACCGGGTACTTGCCATGTCTTTCGTTCACCAGCGTCTCTACGAAGTGGGAGCGGAGCGGCAGATAGATCTGAGCAACTATGTGCATGAACTGGTCAACTATCTGAAAGAGGCGTTGGCGCCGGTGAATCCAATACGGTTCGATCTGAATTTCGCGCCGCTGCACATAGGCATTGCCCAGGCTGTGCCCATAGGGTTGATCTTGAATGAAGCCATTACAAATGCTATAAAATATGCATTTCCCGATGGAAGACCAGGTATGATCGCTATAGACCTGCATAAACAGCCCGATGGTAGTTATTTATTAGGGATTAAAGATAATGGAGTAGGGATGCCTGCTTCTTTTGATTGGAATAAAAGTAGATCCCTTGGGTTTACACTGATGCAAACCATGGCCGAACAAATAGCGGCCAGTTTTACGGTAAACAGTTTTGATGGCGTGGAATTGAATATTCAATTTATTCCACGTCCCGAATCATCACCCGATCAAGAACAAATTTCTGTTGAATACTATGCCTGAGAAAATTTTAATTGTAGAAGACGAACTGATCGTTGCCAAAGACCTGGAAGCTATGCTGGAAGATGCCGGCTATGAGGTAGTAGGTATAGCGCGTACGGTAAAGGATGCGCTTGAAATAATTGACCGCACCAATGTGCAACTGGTGCTCCTGGACATTTATCTGGAAGGGCCTCAAACGGGGATCGATCTGGCGTTTCACCTCAACGAACGCAATATTGCTTTTGTATATTTATCAGCGAATTCAAACCAGCGTGCACTGGAAGCCGCTGAAAGAACGAGACCTTATGGTTTTATGGTGAAGCCATTCCGGGAAAAAGATGTACTTGTTTCGCTGGAGATTGCCCGTTATCGACACCAGAATAATACGGAAGCAATTATCAGGCAGGAGTTGCTGATACAGGACCAGCTTGCGCTGATGAAAGGGCAGGGCAGGAATCCGGACCTGCAATTGCTGGGGTTAATAACTATTCTGCAACCTTATATTCCTTTTGATTTTATTGAGCTGGGCAGAACTACGGTCGCAGAATGCCGTGAGCACTGGCGCGCTTTCCTGCGGATAGGGTTTGAAGAATACCAGTTGATCGATAAGAACGGGCTTATGATGATGGCAGGCGTTGGGGAAGAACAATTGCGTACTATGTGGGAATCAGGAGAAAAACAGATCTCTCCGGCATATTTTAACGAACCGGACTTTGCGCGGAAAATGAAAACGGATCCGGTAAAGAAAGTGTATAGCGGCTTGTTTTCGGTAGTGAGCTATATGGTATTACCCCTTTTTATAGATCACGGTCCTCCTTATTACATTGGGTTTTACAGCAGGTCGGGAGAGCCTTACAGCAACCGGATGTTGCAGTTGCTGGGACGAATACAACAATCTCTTACCCAGGTTATAACTGCCCTGGTGAAACCGGAGACGCCATCGAATATAACCCGGCAACAACCTGCGTTGTCAAAGACTGCGGCGCCTTTGAACCCGTTTCCGGGAATTATAGGTAAAAGCCGGCCATTATTGGCTGCATTGGATTTTGTACGGCAGGTAGGCATTGTAGATACATCTGTATTGATACTGGGAGAAACGGGTACAGGTAAGGAAAAGATCGCAGAACATATCCACCATCTCTCCGGCAGAAGGGACCAGCCACTCATAAAGGTCAACTGTGCCGCGTTGCCGGTCTCCCTCATTGAATCGGAACTGTTTGGTCATGAAAAAGGAGCCTTCACGGGTGCCGTCAGCAAAAGGATCGGAAGATTTGAACAAGCTAATGGCGGAACGATCTTTCTGGATGAGATCGGCGATGTACCGGCTGATGTACAGGTTAAGTTATTACGTGTACTGCAGGAGCGGGAGTTTGAGCGAGTAGGCGGTAAGAATACGATCCGTGTTGACGTGCGGGTTATTACTGCTACCAATAAAAACCTGGAAAAGGAAATAGCGGAAGGCCGTTTCAGGATGGACCTTTATTACCGGTTGAATGTATTTCCGGTATGGCTGCCTCCATTACGCAAGCGAATTGAAGATATCCCGCTGTTGGTAACACATTTTATTAACGTGTATAATACAAAACATCAGAAAAATATTACAGGTATTTCCTCCGGCGCTATAGAACAATTGATGCGGTACGAATGGCCCGGCAATATCAGGGAGTTGGAAAACAGCATTGAGCGATCAGTGGTACTTACTTCAGGCTCCATGATAGAACAGGTATATATCAACGCTCCTTATGCAAATGCCGATCAGCCCGCCAGCTGGCGGATTGGTGGCGTTAAAACCATCGATGAAGTGGAGCGGGAACACATATTGATCGTCCTGAATAAATGCAACAATAAGATCTATGGACCGGGCGGCGCTGCCGAAATGCTCAATATTCCTCCCACTACACTCACCAGTAAAATGAAGAAATTGGGAATTACAAAAGGGTAATATGGGAAGCCTGGCCGGAATGGTTTTTTCTGAATATGGAAAAAGGCATGCCTTCCAGTTTTTTAAAGAATTTGCTGAAATGGGTGTATTCCTCAAAGCCAAGGTCATAGGCAATCTCCTTCATGCTTTTATTGGTGTAGATCGCCTGACGTCTTGCTTCCTTCATGATCTGCTGTTGTATATGATAGCTTGCGGCATAGCCTGACCCTTTTTTAATGATGTTATTCAAATAATTGGCGGAGATCGACATCATCCTGGCGTATTCGGATACCTGTTTTTTTTCAGTAAAATTTTCCTGCAGCAATACAAAGAACCGGTTGATAATTTCTGCTCTTGTACTCAGGCCATCCTGTTCTTCTGCCGGCAAACTTTCCCCTGTCAAATACATCAGCACAATTTTAAGGTACTCCCGAAGGATATCTGTTTTCAGGGGTGAGTTGCTGCCAAATTCATTTTCCATACCTGCAAAAATGCGCTTCAGTTCAATGGTAACTTTATCCTGGATGCGTATGGAAGGATGATTGAAAAGGTTGCCATATAATGGGTTCACCTTGTTGGGTGTGACCATAAGGAAAACCGCAGAAAAACGAATGATATATCCTGCTGCTTCCGGGGTAAGCGACAATTGAATTACCTGATTGGGCGAAACACAATAAGCGGTATTGTCCTGTAGATCCAGCCGCATGCTATCCAGCTTCAACCAGCCTCTCCCTTTTTGTGACCAGAAGATCAGATATTGTTTTTGCCTTACAGGTTGACCATATTGTTGCAGGCCATCGGATGTAATTTCCTGCAGATTCAATAAACTGAAAGGAGCATTTTCCGAAGTTTCATATAACATTCCAGGCGTCATAACTGGAGGAGGGTTTAGATAGTAATTGGAGCAACTTATATGCCTTATCTTAAAAAGATGATTTTCTAATTATTACATATATTTCGGCCGGTCATCCCCGCAATAAAGTGGTTTTAGGCTTTTCCCGGGAACGATATTTCGTGGTTGTATTTTTTCTCCCGGTAACAAAACGGTAATTGATGCATGTTTTGAGCGGATATTGATATTAGCAGGATGTTTAGCCCGATATAATTTTGTGGCTATGGCAATGTATGCGATTATCGACATGAACGGATCTGTGCAGGAGGGTTTAATCCCCCACCTGATCGATATGGGGAAAAAAGTCAGGTTACTCTCTACTGTTCCAACCAGCTTCCCGGCGTGTGAGCAACGCATCCCTGCCCTGTTGAACTATGAGCAGGTGGTGAGCGATATCAAAGGCGCTGAAGTAGTATATGTGTTGTCGATGATACCTGATGAAAACAGCCTGGAAGAATATGAGTTCACTGGCGCCCTGTTCAATATTATGAATGCCTGTAAAGAAATACGGTCCCGGCTGGTATACCTGGATACTACATGGGTATATACAAAGAATGAAGTGCCTTTTACCGAATTGTCCGCTTCGCATTCAATGTATCATAAAGGTATAATTGGGCGTAAGGCTTTATCCATTGTACAGGCCGAAATGAAGGCCAATAGGATCAATGCCACTGTTGCACGCGCAGGAGAGCTATACGGACCAGGTTATGCGATGAATAAAGGGGGTAATGAAGTGTTGCTCAACCTGGTTAAGAACCGTAGTTCGAGCTGGTATATCGATGCGGACCTTAGGCATAGTTTTCATTTTTTGCCTGATGTGGTGCGGGCGCTGTACGTGTTGGGGACCAGGAACCAGGCCCGGGGCCAACTTTGGAATCTTCCGGCAGCTTTCCCTACGTTAACGGGCCGGCAATTTATTGAAGCGGCGGCCTGCCTGTTAAAAGTATCCGCGAACATTAAGATCATCCCCAAATGGTTGTTATCCCTTCGTGCCCTGGTCGATCCTGCTGCCAGGGAACTAAAATACAAATATGGGTTTCCGGTAGTTGTTAATTCGGAAAAGTTTGAGAACGAATTTGACCAGCATTCTACTCCTTACGCCGAAGGAATAGCAGCGACCCTGGAATGGTTGTTGTTGAACCGTTCGTAAAAACAGGTGAATGGCGTTCTCAGGCAATGTTTGTTTGGTGTGAAAGTGTTTTTTTGAAACAGGAAAAGCTTATTCCCGATGCTTTTTTAAAGAATTTACTGAAATGAGCAATATCATCAAACCCCAACTGGTGGGCAACCTGTTTCATGGATATTCCGCTCAGGTAGATCTCCCGTTTAGCTGCTGAAATAATTTTTTTCTGAATGTGCTGACGGGCGGTAAAACCGGTTTCATCTTTAACGATCTTGTTTAGATGATTGGGGGTTACATACAATGCCCTGGCATAGTCGCATACAGATTTTTTGATGGTAAATTGCGCTTCTACGAGGTCCAGGTACTTGTTAGCAAGCGTGTTATTGTAATGATCACTATTTTCCGGTTTTTTGCTGATCATGTGTTGCGCCAGGTATAACAGAAAAATTTTGAGATGCCTCGCTGTTATTTCTGTCCGTAACAGGTGGGGCAGATCGTTTTCTTCGAGGAAGGTAAGCAACAGGTCATTCATGGCTGACAGTGAGGATGGGCCTGGTGTTACTACAAAGTTATCTTTAAAACTTTTGAACAAACGGTAAGAAGTAATGGCATCGTTGTTACCTTGTTGATCGCTTAAAAATTCATCTGTAAAACCAATGATGAATCCGTTGCAGGAAGCATTGGATAGAAAGGTAACAGGCTGGCCGGGACAAATACAATACAAAGTAGGGCCGGTTCTTACGATGGTATTATTTATACAATAAGTAGCTGAAGGATCCTGTATCCAGATGATCCTGTAATATACCTGGTTAGCCAGCAATTGATAGCCGGTGGCTACAGGAGCGTGTTCATGCTGCAGGGGGAACACCGAAAATGGTTTCATAATAGCAGATTTACATCGTTTGGTAAATAATTATCCTCATCCGTTTTCACTATTACATATTATAGCCAAACCATTTGCCAGAATTTGGGTTGTTGAAAATCAATTAAATGAGAGCTGGATAAAAATCCAGCCCCGATATATCGTTTTTATGGGTCGTTATTTACCACGAGTATCAGGGGATGGGAGCGATATGAGTAAAGTATTCCGGTTGCCGGCCGGAATACTATTTGTGATCATTTCTTCATGAACCTTTCAGGTGAGAATAAGCCCCCATAGAAGGAACAGTAATCCATAGGTATGTTCTTCCTGGGGGCAATGACTTTATTGTTACATGCCTTGTTGATGTTTGCATGCTCTGGTGCGATTAAAAATTGCAAAACAAAATTAGCAGCAGCAATCAATGGAATGGATACATCTGTAAAGGCGGTATTTGTACAAAATATGCTTTGTTGATTTGCAACATGCTGAATTGATTCTTACAACTATTGCCTTGGTTTTTATACTCTGCTAAAATGTTTCGCGTGTTAATTTTAGCCTTCCTGTAAAGGACGTTTGCAGGTTCAATGGAACAACAGTCAATAACAGATAGACCCAATGGTGCTATTATTTTTGTTTTGAATATATTTTTTGATTCTACGTCCTCACCAAAAAAAAATTGCTATATGAATGCTAAATGGCTCTGCAAAACACCAGGTGTTTTAATGCTATCTTTTCTGCTGCTGTTTTATTTATTCCCGCTGAAAGGTTATTCGCAAACAAATGTTATAAAAGGAACGGTCAGGGATGAAAGAGGAAAACCCATGGCTGGCGTAAGTATTGTACAAAAGGATGTGAGCAATTCCACGTCCTCTGCCGGTGATGGTTCTTTTTCCATTAATGTACCTGCAGGCAGCGTGTTGGTATTTACTTTTGTGGGTTATGCCAGTCAGGAGGTGCCTGTTACCGGTAGTAATGACCTCAGTATTGTGATGACGATACAGGGAGAAACGATGAATGACGTGGTGGTCATTGGTTACGGGCGTCAAACGCGCAGGGACCTTACAGGGTCTGTATCTGCTATTGGCCGTAACCAGATCAAAGACATGCCGGTGAGTTCCATCGATCAAAAGCTGATCGGGCAGGTACCGGGCTTACAGATAACTTCTCCCACCGGTGCACCCGGCGGAGGTACCGATATCAAGATCCGTGGTTCCGGCTCTATTGGAGCGGGCGACAATCCGCTTTTCGTGGTAGATGGTTTTCCGCTCTCTAACACAAGTGGTCAAACGTATAATCCACTCAATTTTATCAATCCCGATGATATTGAAAGTATCACGGTGCTTAAAGATGCATCCTCAACAGCTATTTACGGATCGAGGGGAGCCAATGGGGTGATCGTGATCACAACCCGGAAAGGAAAAACCGGGCAACCCATGTTGATGGTGAATGCTTATACCGGCACGCAGAAGATACCCCAAAAAGGAAGGCCGCAGGTATTGAATGGAATGGAATATGCTCAGTTCCAAAAGGAACGGGTGATCGATGATTTCGCTTCCAGGGGATTGACAGCCACAGATAATGATATTCCGGCGCCATACCGCGATCCTGCACAATATGGAGCAGGTACCAATTGGTACGAAACCGTATTGCAAAACGGAAAGATCAATAATATCGATGCCAACCTCAGTGGTGGATCAGAAAATACCCGCTATTCCCTTTCATTAGGTCGCATGAGCCAGGAAGGTGTGGTGAGGTATACCGATTTTGAACGGTATGCTATACGCGCCAATCTCGAATCATCTTTAAGCAAAAAAGTGAAGGTAGGCGTTTCATTGTCGCCATCATACGGCGTACAGAACAGGAATGATTTTAACACCGGCCAACGGGATGTGCTCACACGCGCGCTTTGGTTAAGTCCTATTGTTCCGGTAACGGATGCATCGGGCAAACGGACCCAGTTTATTACTTCACCCGGCGCTATCGGAGCCGGCAACCCACTCAATACCCTGGAGTTTGCAGGAACAAAAGCGAAATATTTCCGGGGTATTGCAGCCGCTTTTGCGGAATATGAGATCATCACCGGCTTAAAGGCAAGATATAGTTTCAATATTGATTATTCCAACAGCAGCGCTTTTGCCTTCCGGCCTTCTTTCGTGATCGGTGAAACAGGCAATCCCAATCCCAATCCATCGATCCCCAATTCCAGTACTTCCAGTTCAAATAGCTTTAACTGGCTATCGGAATTGACAGTTAACTATGATAAGAACCTGGGCGCTGATCACCGCATCAATGCTATCATTGGATATACCGCGCAAAAGGAGCGAAATGAAGGAAACAGTTATAATGCTACCAATTACCCCGACAATCTGATTCAGACCGTTAATGCTGCGGCTTTACTGAACGGGCCGGGTGCATTTATTGAAAAGTGGAGTTTGCTTTCCTATCTGGCACGTGTAAACTATACCTGGAAAGACAAATACCTGTTGACGGCTACGATCCGTACAGATGGATCGTCGAGGTTTGGTGCAAATCAACGATATGGTACATTCCCTTCCGCGGCCATCGCATGGAGAGCCTCACAGGAACCATTCCTGAAGGATATTGCCTGGCTCCAAAGTCTTAAATTCAGAGCCAGCTATGGCCGGTCGGGCAATTTCAATATAGGCAACTATTCGTATTCATCGGGTATCTCAGGCGCCAACTACGCATTCGGGGGCGCGCTGGCTAACGGAAGGGTTTCTACCTCCATCAGTAACCAGGACCTCACGTGGGAAACTTCTGATGAACTTGACTTTGGTATGGACCTCGCTGTGCTGAAAGGCCGCATTAACGTGACCGCTGATTTTTATAACCGCATCACTACCGGAATGCTTTATTACAGTGAGATCCCCTATGCTTCGGGTTTTGCTTCGGCGTTGATCAATGAAGGAAAGATCAGGAACCGGGGTATAGAACTTGGCATTGTCACCAACAACTTTACCGGCGAATTTACGTGGAGCACCAACTTTAATATCAGTTTCAACCGAAATGAAGTGTTGGAGCTGAATGATAAGAATGATCCTATTTACAGCGGACGGAGCGGTGAAGGCAATTTTACACATAAGACGGAAGTTGGAAAACCGATCGGACAATTCTTCGGCTACGTATTCGAAGGCTTATATATGGATGCCAGCGATTTGACCAAATATCCCAAACACACCAGTTCGGTAGCGGGATCTGTGCGGTATAAGGATGTGAGTGGAGATGGCGCGATACTGCCATTCAGTGATTTCGATGTTATCGGGAATGCGCAACCTGACTTCACCTATGGATTCACCAATAACTTCGGCTTCAAAGGATTTGATCTGTCGGTTGTACTGGTAGGTTCCGAAGGCGGGCAGGTGATGAAAACAGGTAATGAATTCCTGACCAATATCGACGGCGTATTCAATATTGACAAAAAATTCCTGAACAGATGGAGATCCCCTGGTAATACGGGTGACGGAAAAACACCCACCACCAATGGCGCACGGGTTATTTACAGGGATGTAAACTCTACCTGGATTGAAGATGCCAGTTACCTGCGTATACAAAATGTGGCGTTCGGTTATAATGTGCCTTCGTCTTTGGTGAGCAAATCACGTGTCATAAAAGGGCTCAGGATCTATGCAAGCGTTCAAAACCTGGCCATTTTTACCAATTACAGCGGAGCCAATCCGGAAGCCAGTACCAATGGTTCTTCAGTGCTGACACCAGGTCGCGATTTCACGAATTACCCTTTGCCAAGGATCATGACTGCAGGCATTAACATGACTTTTTAACCAAAAAAAAGAACTAACGATGACCAATCAATTTCAATATATCACCAGAGCACTGTTGTTTTGCAGTGTACTGGTAACAGGATGTAGTAAAAGTTTCCTGAATCAGGAACCTGAATCAAGTTTGTTAGGCGCTAATTTCTGGAAAACGGAATCAGACCTTAAACAAGGTGTGGTGGGCGCTTACGCTTCTTTAAGAGATATGGGTGGGTTTAGTTACTGGGTATTCGGAGAAATGCGATCAGACAATACCACCTTTCAATACAATGCGCCACAGCGCGGACAGGAGAACAGGGAGTTCGTTGACCAATTCCTATTGACCCCGGATAATACCCTGCTCAGGGATTTCTGGAGTGCTTCTTATGCAGGCATTGCACGTTGCAATGATGTGTTGAATAATGTGGACAAGATACCTATGTTAGATCAAAGTAAAAACCAGGCTACCGGCGAAGTTAAATTGTTACGTGCCTTTCATTATTTTAACCTGGTACGGCAGTTTGGTGGTGTGCCACTGCGCCTGGCCGTGACCAATTCTCCGGGAAATGCCAGTTCAACCGGCCGGGCAGGTGTAGATGAAGTGTATACGCAGATCATAGCAGACCTTACTGATGCTGCCGCGTTGCTTCCTTCCGTGAGTGAATATGCCACGGCGGATAAAGGCCGGGTTTCAAAGGGAACGGCCAATGCCTTGTTGGGCGAAGTATACCTGACGCGAAAGAGTTATGCTGAAGCATTGACCGCATTACGAAAAGTAACCGGTTACAGTTTACTACCGGTGTATGCCAATATATTCACGCCCGGCAATAAGAATAATGCCGAATCTGTTTTTGAGATACAATACCTGGGTTCAGTGCCCAATCTTTCCAGCAATTTCATGTATCAGTTTGCGCCGTTCAATTCCGGTACGGTTGTTACGCAGGACCCAGGGACCAACCTGAGTTTTACCAGTGGTTGGAATACGCCTACCAAAGATCTCATCGATGCTTATGAAACGGGTGATGTACGAAAGGATGTTTCACTGGCGGAAGGTTTCCTGAATGGTGCCACATACGTGAACGTGCCTTATATCAAAAAGTATAACCATGGTTTCATTCAACCGGGTCAAACAAATGTGAATTTTCCGATCATCCGTTATGCAGATGTACTCCTGATGATCGCTGAATGCCTGAATGAACAGGCGTTTGTGGCCAATGGGGAGGCATTCAACCTGCTGAACGCGATAAGGTCAAGGGCGCAATTGCCGGCAAAAACAAGCGGCAATGCAACGCCTGCCCTGAATGTCACTAGCCAGGCGGCTTTCCGTGATGCCATTTTTCAGGAGCGTAAAGTGGAACTGGCTTTTGAAAACCATCGTTGGTACGACCTGGTGCGAAGCGGCAATGCTGTAACTGTAATGAATGCGCATGGACAGCGGGAAAAGGTGCTTAGTCCAAATAATCCTGCTGCGTCATACCAGGTTACCACCAACAAATTATTACTACCCATTCCACAACGGGAAGTTACTCTCGATAATTTACCTCAAAACCCTTAACAACTACCCGGTGGGGAGAAGCTATTATTTGGTTTCCATGCGTAAATTGTGCAGGTCGGTAATGATTATAAATAGAAATGGTATGCGTTTATTTATGAAAAGCAGTTATATATTGGTGATAGCGTTCCTGCATATTTGTTGCCCCGCCCTGGCGGGGCAACAACTGCAGGTGAAAAACCTGCGTTGTGAACACCTGGTTAATCCCCTTGGTATCGATCAGCCACAACCGAGGTTGTCATGGCGAATGGAAACCAACAGCAAAAATGCCCGGCAGGTGGCTTATCGGTATTTCCTGGGAAAAGATTCCACAGGCGTTGCAACCGGTAAGACCGTTTATTGGGGAAGTGAAAAAATAGTGTCTGCCGCTAACCTGGTCACTTACCAGGGAAAGCCCCTGGCGCCCTTTACCAGGTATTATTGGCGAGTAGAGATCTGGGAACCGGGCAGCGAAGCCCCGATTTCGTCTGCAGTTGTTCATTTTGAGACAGGTTTAATGGACCAGAAAAACTGGAAAGGCAGCTGGATCAGCGATACGCGGGATATAGCATTGAAAGCCGCTCCCTATTTCAGGAATGTATTTGCGCTGAGCAAACCCGTTCGTTCGGCGAGGGCTTATATTGCCGTTGCTGGTTTGTATGAGCTTTCCATCAATGGAAAAAAAGCAGGTGATCACCGACTCGATCCCATGTTCACCCGGTTCGACCGCAGGAATTTATATGTTACGTATGATGTCACATCTTTACTTCAAAAAGGTAATAATGCTATAGGTGTGGTGTTAGGCAATGGATGGTACAATCATCAATCAACAGCCGTGTGGTATTTTCACCAGGCGCCCTGGCGGGCAAGGCCGGCATTTTGCCTTGACCTCAGGATTACGTACGAGGATGGAAGTATTGAAACCATCAGTACTGGGAAGAATTGGAAAACAGCCACCGGGCCCATTGTCTTCAATAGTATTTACACCGCAGAACATTACGACGCCCGGTTGGAACAAGCGGGGTGGGACAAGCCGGCGTTTGATGATGCACGATGGAAAACGGTGTTTTACCGTTCCGCACCTTCTGGCTTTATCACTGCGCAGGCGTTATATCCTGTGCGAAATGTAGCGCAAATACCGGCAAAGTCAGTTGCCAGGTTAGATAGCAATTGCTGGGTCTTTGATCTTGGCCAGAATATTTCCGGTGTAAGCAGTATTACCGTACAGGGAAAAGCAGGTACCATGCTGCGGCTTAAACATGGAGAACGGCTGTACAAAAATGGCCACGTTGATCTGTCCAATATCGATGTGCATTACCGTCCCACAGATACGACTGATCCGTTCCAGACAGATATTTTTATTCTCCGTGGGAGCGGGGAAGAAACTTTTATGCCGCGTTTCAATTACAAAGGTTTTCAGTATGTGGAGGTAACAGCCAGCGAACCCATAACGATCAACCAACAAAGCCTATGCGGATATTTCATGCACAGCGATGTGCCGGTTAAAGGCAGCATTCGTTCATCCAATCCCATCCTTGATAAGATCTGGGCGGCTACGAATCAATCTTATTTGTCCAATTTATTCGGATATCCCACGGATTGTCCGCAAAGAGAAAAGAATGGATGGACAGGAGATGCGCATATCAACATAGAAACAGGGCTGTATAATTATGATGCTATCACCGTGTATGAGAAGTGGATGGCCGATCACCGGGACGAACAGCAACCCGATGGTGTGCTGCCTTCTATTATCCCTACAACAGGTTGGGGATACGAATGGGGAAATGGCCCCGACTGGACCAGTACCATCGCCATCATTCCCTGGAATGTTTATTTGTTTTATGGTGATAGCAGGCTATTGGCTAATTGTTACGAGAATATCAAAAGATATGTTGACCATATCGATGAAAAATACCCCACAGGTCTTACTTCCTGGGGGTTGGGAGATTGGGTTCCGGTGAAATCAAAAGCGTCTGTTGAACTTACATCGAGTGCTTATTATTATGCAGATGTTGTTATACTGGCCAAAGCTGCAAAACTTTTTGGGAAAAAGGGGGATCATGAACGTTATGAAATACTGGCCAATAAGATCAGGGACGCTTTCAATGCAAAGTATTTCAATGCAACTACAGGCATATACGCAACCGGCATACAGACTGAATTAAGTGTGCCATTGTGCATGGGGCTTGTACCTGCTGAACATAAACACGCGGTTGCTGCCAACCTGGCCAAACGTGTAGAAGCTGATGGTAGCCAACTGGACGTTGGCCTGCTGGGAACAAAAGCCATTCTGAATGCTTTAAGTGAAAATGGCTATAGTGATATCGCTTACCGGCTGGCTACCCGCGAACGGTATCCTTCCTGGGGTTGGTGGATCGCCAATGGCGCCACTACGTTATTCGAAAACTGGGCCATCGATTCCAAAGCCGATATATCGATGAACCACATCATGTTCGGTGAAATAGGCAGCTGGTTTTACAAGGGTATCGGCGGCATTAAACCTGATGAAAAGAAGCCCGGTTTCAAAAACGTGTTACTGGAACCGCATTTTGTGGAGGGGCTTGATATGTTCGAATGCTCACATGAAGGGCCGTATGGGCAAGCGCTGTCTGCCTGGAAGAAAGAAGGGAAGCTTATAAAATGGCAGGTGACCATTCCGCCCAACAGTACTGCTACCATTCAATTGCCAGGCCGCAAAGTTTCTCTGAACGGGAAACCGGTGCAAAGTGATACGCCATTTGAGATCGGAGCAGGTAGCTATCTTTTTGAAATTCGGTAATATGAATTCAGAGAACATATTCAATAGTATTGAGATCAATGAGCATTCTGTAACCCCCAAATATTTGCAGATCATCAATTCAATTATCAAGGGTATTGAGGCAGGGATGATCAGCAAAGATTATTTCCTGCCATCACTGAATGAGCTGGCCTATGAGTTGGATGTGTCCAGGGAAACATGCATACGCGTATATAGGGAACTCAGAAAAATGGGCATTGTTCAGTCTGTACCCGGAAAGGGATATTTTATAGCCAACGTCAATATCAAAGGACGTACGAAAATATTCCTGATGTTCAATAAACTAAGTACGCACAAAAAAATAATCTATGATTCCTTCGTTCACACACTGGGAGAAAATGCTGCCATTGATTTTTATATTTATAACAATAACTATGCGCTGTTCAAAGAATTACTGGC
>DASUVL010000216.1:0-3298 GCA_036379015.1 Niastella sp. | reverse complement strand
GTAAAACATTTTTAGATATGGCTATGGCGGGAATTGGTTAGTAACTATACCTTGCCCTGGGTGGGTATTTGAATGTCAATTATTTAAATGTAGCCGAATAAATGTATTTTAAACTGTTACCATATTAAAAGCAGTTTTCTTATACACTTTGCGGTTAAATCATGAATTGGACAACCGTAACATGAATGCTATAGGTAAATAGCGCAATGAGTAAAATTGTTTTTCTCATGGGTAGTGTTTAATGGTTTTGTAATTCAACAGTAACGTACGTACGATGTGAGATACGTACATGTGTTCTACTTAAAGTTACAACCATGTTACCGATGTGCGCATGCTTTTTCGGGGCAACAAATAGGGGGTTATTTATTATATGTAATTGTTGGGAAACTCAATATACAACTCATTCCTGCCGTAAATTCTTTACAGGGTTCATGATGGCAGCCCTGATAGATTGAAAGCTCACGGTGATCAATCCCAGCAGCAGTATTGTAAATCCGCCTGCTACAAACATCCAGGGGCTGATATCGATCCGGTAAGCAAAACCATGCAGCCAGATGTTCATCAGGTACCAGGCAACAGGCGATGCCACCAAAAGCGCTATGACAACCAGTATCACCGTATCTTTTCCCAGCAGGGTTATAATCTGAAGCACACTGGCGCCGAGTATTTTCCTAATGCTAATTTCCTTTGCCCTTCTTTCGGTGGTAAACAAGGCAAGGCCGAAAAGGCCCATGCAGGAAATAAAGATGGTGATAGCCATTGCCGTATAGGTCAGTGTGGCCGTCTGACGGTCTTTTTCATACAACAAGGCGATGGTGTCATCGTAAAAACGATAACTGAAAGAGGTAGCGGGATATATCTTTTTCCATTCCGCAGCTATTCGTGTGAGTACTTTCTGCACATCGCCTGCCTGCTTTCCGGCAGCAGCCAGCTGAATGGCCAATGATCCTTCCCTTTCGGGCCTGTTAATAATACAGAGGGGACCAACTGTATTATGCAGGGAGGCAGTGTGAAAATCGGCCACTACACCCACCACGGGGTAGGGCTTGTCATTCCAGTATATCATTTTACCGAGTGATCCTTCAGGCTGCACATCTCCCATTATCCGGGACAGGCTTTCGTTGATCACAAACTCATTGACACTGTCTGTTTTTACCAGGTTCCTGCCAGCCAGCAACTTCATCCCATACAGCGGAATAAAGTTTTCGTTGCCTGCTACCTGCGCAACGCCCAATTCTTTGTTATCCGAGCCGTTGAATTTCAACCGCATACCCCTGCCATTTTCTGTCATAGGCGGAAGCCATTGCAAAGCTACCTGGTTGATGCCCGGCAATTGTTTGATCTTTTGGGCAAGTACGGCGATCCTGGAAAGACTGTCGCCCCTGGGGCCATCCAGGGTAATGATGGCATCGGCTTTAAAACCCAGGTCTTTTTCGCGGGTGTACTTAAGCTGGCAGGCAATGACAATGCTGCCAATCACAAATACCAGCGATACGGTGAATTGAAATATGATGAGCGCTTTCCGCAACAACCATGCACGCCCATCCCGTACCCCCACGCTTTTCAACTTGAGCGCCGGCAATGCAGCCGACAGCCCCCAGGCAGGATACAGACCGGCAGCCAACACGGTAACGATAAAAACAACAGCCATAAAAAGCAAGGTGGAGGGTTGTAGCACGTGAAAAGATATGTCCTGCGGAATAAAAGCCCGGAACCAATTCAACGCAGGTTGCACCAGGGGAACAGCTACCAGCAAGGCCAGCAGCACCAGCAACCCGGTTTCCGTAATCAATTGCATCATCAGCCCGGCTCTACCGGCGCCCAACACTTTGCGCACACTTACTTCTTTGGTACGGCGGATGGACTGCGCTGTAGACAGGTTGACAAAATTGATGATGGCCAATAGCAGGATGAACAGGGCAACTGCCATCAAGCTGTATAAAGTGGGGCGATGGGCCGTACGGATGGGGTTCTCGATCACATCCGCATTGAAATGCATGTTGGATAAGGGCTCCAACCTCAACGCCAGTTTCACTGATGGCTCCGCATGCCGCCTGACCATGGAGGCCATCTGTTTATTAATAGCGGCAGGTGTAGTACCACCTGCCAGTTTCATATATACCTGGGTATTCATACTACGCTGCCCCCATGACGTAGATAGCCGGTTACTCAGGAAGCTGCTTTGCAGGGTACTGAAAGAGATGAGGTCGGTGTAAGCAAGATCGCTGTTCTGGTGCCAGTCTTTTACAATGCCCGATACAATTACCCGGAGGGAGTCCTCGTAAACGATCGTTCTTCCCAACATCTGATCCGGCTGCACGGAACCGAAATATGCGCGGGCTCTGCTTTCCGTTAGAACTACCGTATAGGGAGCCGTCAATGCGGAGGCCGCATTCCCGGCCAGCCAACGGTATTGGAAGACATCGAAATATTGCGGCTCAGCCATTACGGTGGTAATAAAATGGGTTCCCGGCAGGAGACTTTCAAACTGCAGCGGCCGGCCCTGGGCCTGCGGAACGTTTATACTTGCCTTATAGGGCATAATACCGGCCATGGCATCAAGGCCTGATAAGGCCGTTCTACCCTGGCTGGTAACGGCCAGGGGCACCCTGATGAAATGCAATTGGTCGCCGGTGTTTTCGGTTACATCACCTATCACCCGGTAAATCCTGTCTTTGCCGGGGTGAAAAGTATCGAAGCTGAGTTCGTAACTGGTGACAAGATAAATAACCAGGCAGGCGCCGATACCTAAGGAAAGACCGGCTACATGAATGACGGCGAAGACCTTTTGTTTCAGCATATTTCTCCAGGCGAGTTTGAAGTGGTTTTTAAACATGGCTATGACTTGATTGGGGGAAGATGCCGGGGCGGAAAGATTCCATAAAAAAACAGGAAAATTGTGCAACATTTCATCGGCCATTCGTTCACATTGCATGAAAGGTGATCCTGTACTGATCATTAGCCATTAGCAGATCATGCTGCACGCTTTTGGTTAAAATCAACACGGTTATTGCCCAAAACTGCGCACTTATAAGCTCTGACGAAAATTCTTTTTTTTAAATGTTTTGCATTTACTTTTATAACGCTAAACCATACCATTACTCTAACCTAATCACATGAGGTTAAATCTTATTCCTATAATAGCGATGAGCCTTTGTGTGCTCATAGCCCATCTGCTGACCGTTTCCCCATTGATGTCACAGGTACAGATCTCTTTGGAACGCCCAAAGCTAACCTCTTCTGCTCCCCAGGCTGCATCAGCCCAGAAGTACGTGGATTACCCGGTGGATCACAGTGT
>DASUVL010000215.1:0-8259 GCA_036379015.1 Niastella sp. | reverse complement strand
TATCCATCATGGCTAACTTCGGTTGAATGCTGTCCAGTACGGAAGAAGGAATAGTGATGGGTGTTTCAATGGGTATACCCATGTAAAACTTCAATGTGTTTTCCTGCAGTTGTACCGAGTTGATCAATCGCTGGCGTTGTGCATCCAGGTTCGACAGGTTTACCTTGCTTCTGTCGAGATCAATTTTTTTCGCCAATCCATTTTTATACTGGCCTTCAATTACATTTTTAACACGTGTTGTAGTTGCAATATTACTATCAACCACCACCAGTTGCTGACGTTGCACCAATACCTGGTAATATTGTGTAGCTACTTGTTCAATCACCTGCTCATCGGTTAAACCGGCCAGTAACTTATAATATTGTTGCGTGGTTTTTGCCGCTTTCAACCCCGTAAAAACCGATTGATCGAACAGGGTTTGTGACAGCGATAGAGAGGTATTGCTATTCCATTTTTGTCCGAAGGCAACCATCGTTGTTTTACCTGGTTGCCCGGTCAGTTCCCCCGGTAATGCGCTTAACTGTAAAATGGGATTATAGGTAAGGCCGCTGTTTACGCTTACTTGTGGAAGGGCTTGTGACCTGGCCTCGTCAATTTTATTTTGGCCGTTTTCTACATCGAGCTTTGCCTTAACGGCCACTGCTTTGTTTTTCAGTGCCTGTTGTAGTGCTTGTTTCAGGGAAAGCGGAGCTGTCTGGGCTTTTGCTAACGACAATACGCTCACCCCGGCCACAAGCAATACCAAACGTTGGGCAAATGTTCGAAGCGATTGGTTGTGTTTCATTAATTGAGTATTTAGTTGTACTGTTTACTTGTTGTTGGTGGTTATTAGTTTTTTTCCGGCTGTACCATTTTGTTAGTTAAACTGTAATGCTTTAATTCATTTTCCAACTGCGGAATAGCTTCCGGTGCTATAATTCCATACAGGAACAGGTACATAGCCTGTCTGAAAACTTCATCTTTTGAATAGTCATTTACCAGTTCGCCAGCGAATTCAAAATCACTTTGAACGTGCTGTTGTAAAAGGGTAACTACCAGTTTCGGATGAAGGCTTCCGCGGAAAACGCCTTCCACAATTCCCTGCTCCAGTACTTGCAGTATTCGTGGCTGCGTTATGTTGTGCAATGCATTGATCAGCCAGGTGTTTTCAGCCGGATAATGTTTTTGCAGGTCTGTAAAAAAAGCCGGACAGTTTTTTTTACAGAAGTCAACATTCACTGCCATGTACCTGAGTACCCGTTGCAGGTTATTAACCTCTTCATTGCCTGCCGCTGCCATTTCCTGGTTATAGGTATTTGCAACAAGCGTACATACCCGCTGAACCAGATCGTGCCGGGAGGTAAAAAAGCGGTATATGGTTTTCTTCGAAATGGCCAGCCGCGCAGCAATTTCATCCATCGTAAAAGGCTGGATGCCCTGCGTGGTAAAGAGGCGGAAAGCTGTTTCTAAGATGATTGATTCGTTCATTAACTTTTCGACCATTTTGGTTGATTGGTCAAAGATAGTATGACTTTTCGACCAATCCGTATTATTGGTCGAAATAAATTGTTAAAAGAGTGTGAAAGCAGACCGGGTGAAAGGCGAAATAATTCGTTCAATAAGGAATGCGGTCAATTTAATACGTTGATAGTTAATGTTATTTGAAAAAATACGCCTGAAACTTTCTAAATGTCCAATGTTTCTACAATTCCGGCTCAAAGCAGTAGGCGGGATTCTGTATATTTGTAAAAACAGATAAAATCGACCAGATATGTCGAATAGTCAAGATTTAAAAGATCCCATCAGGGAAGAAATACTGCTGGGAGCACGGGATTTGTTTGAGCGGTTTGGTTTTAAAAAGACCACCATGGAGGATATTGCCCGCCAGATAGGCAAATCGAAAAGCGCTTTATATTATTATTATAAAACAAAGGAAGAGATCTTTGAAGGGGTTATTCTGAATGAAATAGAAACCACGCATAACATGGTTGCTGAAGCGGTAAAAAAAGAAGACTCGGCTGCCAGCAAGTTTCGTAGGTTATTTACCAGTTTGCTCGAAGGTGTAAAACAAAAGGCCAATAAATTCAGCTTTAAATCAGACCTCTACGAGAACCATTTTCTGTTTGAAAGTATTGTAAGGAAGCGCGATTCATATATAGAAGAGCTGATAAAAGATATTCTAATCCTGGGTATCAGCCAACGTGATGTAAAGATGATGAACAATGCAGAAATGAGTTTGTGGGCGAGTATGATAAACATCACGTTGAGGGCCACGGCTAATAAAATTTTTCTGGAAGATGATTTTAATTTATCTGGTAGTCAGCTTGTTTTTATAGCTGATACTTTTTTCAATGGGGTAAAGGCTTAAATAATTTTCAGTAGTTAAACATTCTTACTGCTACCAGATAGTACAGGACAATTTTTTCTGGGACAGACTCCGTCCGGAATATTATTGCTGGATGTAACAAATGGTATGGTGCCGATAGGTATTATTAAATACTTATAAACGGTTCCTTCCAAATATGGCGCCTCGTAATAATGCAATGATTAACGTAAAAACGGCTGAACCCACGACTGCCCAGATAACTGGGAATGTTTTTCCACCCACCTTTATGGCAAATATTTCGGGCAGGCCAAATTTGCCGGCTAACCACATGCCAATATAAGCGCCAATAAATCCAACTACAATGGAAACAAAACAACCGCCCAGGTCGTACCCCGCCAGGGATTGACCAACTCCACCACAAATGGCGGCAATTACAAGTAAAATCAATAATTCGGTGAGTGTCATAATGATATGCTTTTTTCAATGTTTACCGTTGCAATTTGAGTGCCGCAGTTGAGGCCGCAATTGTTATCGTAGCTTTCCGTTAGCCAGATGTATGCTTATTAATCTATATCCGTTTTCTGTACGCAGGAATTCAAAATGATCCTGTTCAAATTTGTCTTTGTAGCTGATCACAAGATTTTTCACAGGATAGACCCAGTCCTTTGGTTCGCCGAAATCATTAAAATAGTTTTTGTATTCAGCTGATTCGTAGATAAATGAATTAAGACTTTCATCAAAAATGTTATACTCACAGTCTTTTGTATTGAGTGCGGTTAGTTTTGTTTTGATCAAATCAAAGTTCCTGTCAATAACACTTCTTTTGGGTTCACTTATCCATCCGGCCGGCTCTTTCCAAAAAGTTATTTCTTTAAATGAACAATTCAATAAACTGGCTTTTGTGAAATGATCAAGCAGTGCTGTTTTCAACCAGCTCCGGAACTCTTTATTATAGTTAATGAAAGAATAGAATTTACCGTTGACGCCTTTGAAATTTTGTCTTATGGTATCTTTATCAGGTTGAGATGAAATGCGGAGGGAATAAAAATTTAAACGGTCGTCGTATTGGAAATTGTCAATAATGACATTGTTATTGGTATCAATTAATAGTTGCCTGCCACCTTCCCAAATGTAGAGTTCACCCAGCTGCTTTTTTTTCGCACCTGTAAGTGCTATGATCATCCCGTTTCTAACTCTTGTAATATCATTATAGGTTGCCGGTATTGCTATATCTCCTTTTATATTGAACATTCCTACCTTGTCGGTTTTCCGATCGTGAAACCTTATAAAGCCCTCATTTTCGAAGTCAGTAGAATTATCAAAGATGTGTAAGCTATCTTTACCAATCATTCTTCCTGTTTTGGTTAAGTAATAGCTATTCCAGCTTCCATTTATTTCTTCGGTAACTGCAATTATGTTTTCAAATCTTAATCCGGTTGTGAAACCGTTAAATTTCGGTTCAATTTTTACAACCCCGTTTTTGTCTTTAAAACCAACCAGGGTGGAATCTTTATTCCAGAACGAAAACCAGGGTTCATGGCTTTGTGCTGCCAGCGGGGAGCTTAATAATGCCAATATATAGCTTAGTATATAATATTTCATTGGAGGTATAAAGGTTCAATGTATCAAAAAACTACCAAATAGAATTAAAAGGTTTGCTACTTTCTACGTTAGTCAGAAGTTAATAACAACTATCTGCTGTACACGCACCGGCTGGCTTTGCAAATAATAAAATAAATTCTACCTTTGCGTTCAATTCAAAAACAAGGTCAAACTTTGTGTCATGTAATTTCTTCTACATATAATCCTTTCTAAACAATACGCTACGTTCAGCGTGTTACCACATTTCTATTATCTAAACAATTTTGAGGTTGCTGTTTTTACAGACCTTATTCACGCATAATATAGATTTATGCAATCTGAAAAATACGGTCGCACGTATCATTATCCCTTTTCGCCTGGTACAACCAGCGATGACCGGATCAACTTTGATTACTGGAGCGACCTTCAACAAATAAAAACGGTAGTACATACCGAAAAGCTCGATGGAGAGAACAACTGTTTGAGCAAATGGGGTGTGTTTGCCCGTTCGCATGCCGCACCCACCACCTCGCCATGGACTGCAACGCTGCGGGAGTTTTGGCAGCGGATAAAAAATGACCTTGGCGATCTGGAGATCTTTTTGGAAAACATGTATGCCGTGCATTCCATCCGGTATCAACAGCTCGATCATCATTTTTATGTATTTGCCGTACGGGAAAACGATCGTTGGCTTGGTTGGGAGGAAGTACAATTTTATGCAGCGATGCTTGACTTGCCTACTGTGCCGCAGATCGAAATTGAAAGTACACCCGGCAACCAGTTGTTGTTCGAGCAGAAAATAGGGAACATCATTGGCACTGCCGGTGCATTTGCACCCATCGATACCGCAACCGGTAAGCCTTGTACGCTGGAAGGTATCGTTAGCAGGAACGCCGCTGCTTTTCACCGCGATACTTTTGCGCACAACGTATTCAAATGGGTGCGCAAAGGACATGTAAAAACAAATGAACACTGGACCCGGAACTGGAAGCGGGCAGGTTTAAAACACGAAGGAGGAAATCATGTGGACTTTAACAACCAATAAAGACTGGGATAGTCTACGCAATCAGTTCAATTGGGTACGGGATATGGAAGATGTACCGCAGGATCCTGTGCATCATGCGGAAGGTAACGTAGCCGTTCATACACGCATGGTGCTGGAAGCGTTGCAAGAACTGGAAGGGTACAAAAACCTGCCGGCGCAACAACAGGAAATATTGTGGGCGGCAGCCTTGTTACACGATGTGGAGAAACGCTCCACTACTGTACACGAAGCCGATGGAAGTATTACCGCAAAAGGACATTCAAAAAAAGGGGCCATGACTGCCCGGGCAATCTTATATACGCAGCAACCTGCACCGTTTGATATACGGGAACAGATCGTGCAATTGGTGCGCTTTCATGGTCAGCCCATCTGGGCTATTGAAAGAAGTGATCCGGCCAGCACGGTGATTGAACCCAGTTTAGTGGTGGACACACAACTGCTTTCCCTGTTGGCAAGGGCAGATGCCCTGGGAAGAATATGCGATGATCAGGCTGATCTTTTATTTCGCATTGATCTGTTTGAAGCCCTTTGCCAGGAACATGGTTGTTGGGGAAAACCAAAGACGTTCCAAACGCCCAATGCCCGGTTCCACTATTTTCACAAACCAGGGAGCTCACCTGATTATGTCCCCTTTGATGAATTTGGTGCAACGGTGATTATGCTTTGCGGACTTCCGGGCGCGGGGAAGGACACCTATGTGCAACAGCACTACCGGGACTGGCCTGTCATTAACCTGGACCAAATACGCCGGGAAAACAAAATAGCGCCAACAGATAAAAGCGGTAACGGAACAGTTGTTCAACTGGCAAAAGAACAGGCAAGAGTGTATTTGCGCAAAAAACGACATTTTGTTTGGAATGCCACCAACATAACCAGACAGATGCGGGAGCAACTGGTGGATTTGTTTATTACTTATAAGGCCAATGTTAAAATGGTGTATGTGGAAGTGCCTTACAGTAAACTACATGTACAAAACAAAAACCGTGAGGCTGCCATCCCTTATCAGGTAGTTGATAAGTTAGTAGCAAAACTGGAAGTGCCGGCTCCATGGGAAGCACACGAAGTGGTGTATGCTATTAAAGACTGATCATTATTAGGCAGTAGGCTGAATCTGTAAGGTTCGCCATTGGGTTTTGAATAATCGACAAGCCCAAGCGATCCTGACAGGTTAGGCTAACGGGCTGACCTGTCAGGAGCAAATGAACTCACTAAATGTGCAAATTCAAATGATGCACCTACAGGTCAGCTTCTGTTCTTTAGGGAACAAACTCATCGCCATTTGGCCGACGCACCCTTTCTACTATAAAAAAATATTTGATGTAATGAAATGGTATCCATAGATCATCATAACCAGGCGCCGGGTTGTAGCTGTGTAGACAAAGCTGGTTAGCACCGGCGTTTGTTTCGCTGGGACATTTCAATAAGCAAAACTGCTCCCCGCCATATTCGATAATAAAAACCATGGGGCGGTGCAACGGAACCTCCTCCATGCTTTTTATAGATAACAACCTTCCCAATACCATGCTGCCACCGGGAATTGACCGCTCCGTATGGTCATTCATACTATCACCCTGGTTGGGAAACCAATAATACCGTTCACCAACGATCTTGTCCGGCGTATCGATGTAGTATTTGGGCGTGCCCAATGCTTTTTTTAGCGCCTGTTCACCCTCATTGGTAAGATGTTCCATACGCACCTGTTTGTACTATAAAGGTACACCTTAACGGGCTCTTACGGGAGTGTAGACGTAGTTAACTTCATAATGGTTACACCAATAATGCTGGCAATCACCAATAATGAGATCCACATCCTGTTTTTGGTTTTACGATCTATATTTTTGTCGGTTTGCACCCTGATCAAACTCCAGATCATTAATGCAGTACACAAGGGGCCTGCAATGCCCACCACTATTTTATTGTTAACGGTGAACACACAAAGCATAAGCCCCACTGAAATGATCGTTAGCAGGAATCGAAATTTTTGTAAAACAGAAGAATTGCTTTTGGTAGTAATGGGGTGTATCTGTTGCAAGGTGGTTTCCAGCTGCGAATAATTATCAATTTGCACAGGGATCATTATCATACCATTGTTCCTACTGCCTTTGATGGAAAAACCTCCTTTTGGATATTTCACAATTTCCTGCACTTCGCTCCATTGAATAGAAATATCAGGTGTATTCAATTGTTCCCGCACAATAAGGCTATCCGAAATGCTGAGGGTATAACTTTCTAACAATGCCCGTTGTTTTCTTATTCCCCGCCACAATGAAAACACCGTTATTCCCAGGAACATAACAATAATGGTAATGTAATAACCCGCATCTGTTGGGGTGTTTTGGGCATTTGTGTAACTTATGGTGCCCCCAATGATCATGGTTACAATAGTGGGTGGTATGGACCGGATCAAAAGCTTCTTTTTAATTTCGTCGAATCCATTGGGTCTCAGTTTGAAAGTTTGCATAGTTGTACTGTTAAGTTTACAGGGTTTTTTGGGGGCATGAATATAAATAAAATTTATAAAGCCCCTTGCGCTTCGATAGTTTAAATTTTATTGTTATGTATTGGTATAAATAAATAGTACATCAAGACGGTAAAATATTCCATTTTTTACCATATGCGCCTTACCTAATTTGCTAGATGCGATTGTTCTGCTATATTCTAGCCTGATAGCCCATTCGCTCCCGCTGTACGAAATCAATTTACATTTTTGTTTAATTCAACCTGAAGGTTGTTCCGGTTATTCTTTTGTTACATAACTCCGGAATACACCTTCAAGGATGTATTTATATTGTTCGTTAACTAAATTAAAACTAACGTATGCTTTGCTTTTTACACGCCAGAAAGTGTGTTCGCACTTTCTTTCCATTACTGTTATTTACGAGCTGTTTTTTGACTTCGTTTTCCCAAAACCCTGTATTTAAAATTGACTTAAACCAAACCGGCCGCCCGGATGCAGAAGTACTGGAACCAGGATACATGGGCTGGGCATTACCGGCTGCAACGCTTGATACTGCAACACTTTCCTTAAGCGGTGGCATAACCGTTAAATTAATAAGAAAAGGACCATATGGCGATAAACTAAGCACTAACTGGTATAAAGCTGGTATACAAACGCCGTACTTTGCCCGGCTCGTTTGTGATGGTGTAAGAGTAAATAACGGGAACAGCGGTGCGCAGATTGAAATGCGCATCAGCGGACTTCCTGCGGGCCGGCATAGCATTCTCACTTATCATAATAATGTAGATAATGCGCTTCCCAGTACGTTTGCGCCCATTGACGTTTACCTCGATGGGGTACAGAAATATAATAACCTGGCGCTAACAGTCA
>DASUVL010000214.1:0-3200 GCA_036379015.1 Niastella sp. | reverse complement strand
GGCTCCACATACCCTTCTATTACAAAGTCGGCATCGGCCGGTACTTCAATGTCGGGTTGGGTAATACATTTTACCAGCTCTACTTTTTTCTTCCGCAGAAAACCAGCGAGCATGTACTCATCTACATTTTCCGGTAAGGGCGCAGTGGCTGAATATGCATACACCGGATCGCCGCCCAGCGCTACCGCCACGGGCATCCGTTTGTTGAGCTTTTTATATTCATTAAAATGTTTGGCGCTTACTTTATGCTTGTGCCAGTGCATGCCGGTTAAGGTTGGCGAGAACACCTGCATGCGATACATGCCTACATTACGGGTATTTGTATTGGGATCTTTGGTATGAATAATTGGCAAAGTCACAAACGGACCGCCATCTTTTGGCCAGCAGGTGATCACAGGCAATTTGGTAATATCGGGCTGTGCCATGATCACTTCCTGACAAGCGCCTTTGCCACTTTTCACTTTGGGCATCCAGGAAGCAAACTGCGAAAGCATTGGTAACACTTTTAACTTGTCTATAATGCTTTCTTTGGGCGAAGCCAGTAACTTGAATAAGTTTTCTATTTCGCGGGCCACATCATCGAGGTGTTGTACGCCTAATGCCAGGCACATGCGTTTTTCGCTGCCATAGGCATTCATGAGCACCGGAAAATCGTACCCGGTATTTTCAAACAACAGGGCTTTACCGCCGCCCGTAGTTTTACTAATCCTATCTGTGATTTCTGCTATTTCTAATTTAGGATCTACATAGGTTTTGATACGCACCAGTTCACCGGCCTGTTCCAATATCTCAATAAAATGTTGCTGATTACGATATGCCATGGCGCAAAAGTAGTGAATATCGAATAATGAATGTTGAATGTCAAATGTTGAAGGAAAGACAAGGAAATGAAAAAGGAAATACAAAATATTGAATATTGAATGCTCAATGTTGAAGTGAAGGAGATACGGAGAAAGGATTGGGAAATGCCAAAAACAACCGGAGATATTTAAAACGCTTGAATGAACGGTTTAGTATGTATTGATCAGTTGATTTTTGTAATTACACTAAAATGGTGGGTTGGCGTATTGCAGCGATCTGGCCTAACTAATGATCTCTTTGAACTTCTTGTCCACCAGTGTGTGTACGTTTTGCAACCATCCCCAAAACTTTGGGTAGAATCGGAAAACTCGAAGTGAATGGCTTTTTTATATAGTATCCAATGGCCTCCTGAAGCCATGCCCGTATTGCCTTTTATGAAAAGGAAAGAATTATCGTTATAAATTATTAAAGTGTCGGCTCCGGAATGCTCTTTCCATTTTCCAATAACATCGCTCCTGGTGAGGCGGCATGCTGTTAATGAGAAAATGAACACAAAAGCGATCAGTATAAGATAAGATTGTCGAGACATTTTTCTATTCCATTATTTAAGCGTCCTAATATAAAAAAATCCGAAAGAATCGCCTGGCGGTTTTGACTCTTTCGGATTTTTTTAACTTACTAACCTATAATTTACTGAGACACTACAACACCTTAGGACAACCCAGCTGATTTCTTCCGCCCCGTGTACGGCCAAACGGACCGCCACCCCCATTGCCAGAGCCTAGCCCGATGTACAGCGTAAAACCGGTAAAATAATACCAGTCCTTATATTTTGAACCGCCGCGAACAAAGCCGCCTTCGGGGTACGTCGTAATTCCATCTTTCAACTCATCACCACGGTAAGCCATTTCAACTGCTTTCAATCCACGTTGCTGGCCCAAAGTCAACTCATCTGCGTAGGTTGTGCTTACATCATCCAGGTGATCGGTAAATGTTTTCCGCACAGATACTTCATAAGCCAATACCGTGTTCTCGCTGATCCTGAATTTTAAACCTATGCCAAATGGAATGGCAAATTGCGTCAGCTTGTACGGATTGCGGCCGTCAACAAACCCCTGCCCTTCGGTGCTCAATGGTTTCAGGAAAACTTTATTGCCCACCGTATCATATGCATACGGATTGAAGTGAAAAACGGTTATACCACTGTATATAAACGGTGACACTTTGCGTTCTTCCATATTCAATAACGTGTATTCTACCAATAAACTGCCTTCATTAATTTTTGAAGCAAAGCTCAGGTTACGGTCCCGTAACAGCGGATCGCTGCTCCTTTTATCATCCCCTTCTATTTTACCGTGGTTAAACGCAACACGCAGGGCAATATGAGGGGTAAAATCATACTTTATACCGGCGCCAAAAGCAAAATTTGATTGTTGTAAGGTAAACTGATGATCCTGAAGATCGCCCGAATAATTTGACAACCCGCCAAACAGGGTAACATGAAAACGTTGCTGGGATACGGCCATTACAGGACACAGAATGCTCAGTAACAAAAGTTTTCGCATGAAGATTTTTTTAATGAATGATTTCAGAGAAAGCTTTCAGGGGATAGCGGATTATAGTCAAGTTAATATGACAAAGGGTAGATACGGTAAATTTGGACCGGGGGTTGGTAAGCAAGATTCAAGCCAAATTAGGCTTATTTCATATAACATGAGCTATCAGGATAGCGCACTGCAAAAATAATAGATAGCAACCTGATTTTCAATAGCTGTGGGTAAGTTTAACGCAATATAGGGAAAGGGTGTGCCACGTATGTCAACCGCCAGGGAAGTGTGGCCAAACGGGTTAGTTTAGCCGCCTTACTCAAACACCAGGGTACCAAAAAACTGGCGTAAATGAAAATTAGGTTGCGGCCATTGAATGTTTGTCCAGGTTACAAAATGAGGTTCGGGTAACTCATCGCCGCATTTATAAAAGTTGGCAACGCAATGTTGGCCTTTTAAAGATTGGATGTTGTGAAAGTAAAAAGCCGCTACCGGGATCAACAACGTTAATTCCCAGCCTATGATCTCCTGGTTTTGGTCATTTGTGAGTACAACTTTGTACTTTATTTGTTGACTAATGTCAGACGGTAAAAAGGTACGGTCGGTTTTATTGGCACCATACCCAACTAAATGGGCGCCGATGCAGTTGAATTCAAAATTATAATAGGCAGGCTCATCATCAAAACCGATGAAAAACTCAACACAACTGTCTTTATGCACCGGAGAATTAAGGGTGTTATTAACCGCTCGTATGGTCTTTTCTTTAACAAAGTATTTTATGAACACCGCATCACTACCATGCGCCATGGAAAACTGCACGTCAGGATGATAAGGATAATCGGCCCAGGGAAC
>DASUVL010000213.1:0-2582 GCA_036379015.1 Niastella sp. | reverse complement strand
GTTTTAATTACCTGACCGCATCGGGCTCTTTTGCGTATACCGGTGTTAAATTCGGCAAGGAACTGAACCACCACCTTGTGATGGCCATTCAGGGTGGTATCATCAATCGCCGGGTAAACAGTTCAAAATTCAAATGGGGCGATCAATGGGAGCCTATTACAGGTTATTCAGAAGACCGCCTGACAACAGAAACTTTTTCCCAAACATCATCAACCGTGTTGGATATAGGGGCGGGCATTCTGTATTTTGATGCTGCGCCGGAAAAGAAGATCAATGCGTTCGGCGGCTTTTCTGCTTATCATCTCAACAAACCGAAAGATCCGATCATCACCATACAAAGCAGTGAACTCAATACCATCCCTGTACGTTATGCGGTGCATGGCGGTATAAGCTATAATTTATCAGAACGCACCCGCATTGTTCCACATGTGTTGTACATGCGCCAGGGTACGGCGTCTGAAAGCATGATTGGTGTGTTTGGACAGATAAACGTTGATGCAGATACCGATTTTATGCTGGGCGCCTATTACCGGGGCAAGGATGCGCTGGCACCTTATGTAGGCATCGATTACAAGAATTTTGTTATTGGCCTGAGTTATGATGCCAATACCTCGAAGCTGGGTTCCATGACAAAAAATGTAAACAGCATTGAACTGAGCCTGTCTTACGTTAAGCGGTCTGGGAACAAGAGTATTGTTGACTTTATCCGTTGTGCAAGACTATAACCGACAACTATGCGACTATTTTTATCTTTTGCTATAAGATCGTCAATAATAAGAAGTGTAGTGTTGCTGGTTGCCGGTGCATGCTGGTTACCCTGTAACAGTCAACCCGTACAACTGAAAAAAAGTCCGTTGCAGTTAGCAGAACAGTACTTTGCGGCCGGTGAATATTATACAGCAGCGTATTTGTATGAACAGTATCTGAACCCGGGTAAGTACAATAAAAAAGAACCGGCATTTCCGGTATATACTGATATAAGAAAACCCGGCACAAATAACAAAAAGGTGTCGCGCTCAGCCATCCTGTATAAACAGGCCGAAAGCTACCGGCTCGCTCATTATTGGTTACAGGCCGATTCTACGTACGAAAAATGTATTGATCATATCGATGCGTTATACTGGCGGGCAGTTTGTGAACGCAGCCTGGGAAAATATGAAGCAGCAACGGATAATTTACGTCAATACCTGGAAGCAACCAGCGCTGACAAACAGTTTATGGAGGCTGCCGAAAAAGAATGGCAAACCCTGCAATTCATAAATAAACAACTGGTACGACCCGACACTATACTTTCACATATCAGGCAACTCAATATGCCCGGCGGTCATGAAAAGGGCACATTCGCTGTAGTGCCGGTCAACGGCAATCAATACCTGGTCAGCAGTACAAAAACCGATTCAGGTATAATGAAAGGGAGCAATCCATATAACAGCCATTTGTTCCTTGCAGTCATGAATAATGACAGCCTCACGCAACCAATGCCGTTGGCGGCACTGGCGCTGCCTGCTACTGGCACCTTCAATAACCAGGGCGCTGCAAGCATCAGCGCCAATGGTAATCGAATTTATTTTACCCAGTGGCAAAAAGTGAATGGCCGCACGGTCTCCGGCATCTATGTTATTACAAAAAGCGATGGCAGCTGGTCTGCACCGCAATTGCTCTCAACTGTAAATACCAACGGCGCTAGCACCAAACAGCCATTCTGTACAGCAGATGGAAAATATTTATATTTTGCTTCAGACCGGCCTGGCGGTTCCGGCGGATTTGACATCTGGTATGCGCCTTTACTGGATGATGGCAGTACCGGCGAACCTGTAAATGCCGGTACAGTGATCAATACTGACCAGGATGAACAGGCGCCCTTCTACCAAACCAGCAGCAAAACGTTGGTGTTTTCAACGAATGGCCAACCCGGCATGGGCGCTTTCGACCTGTTTACAGCCAAAGGCAGTGGAACAACCTGGAGCCAACCCGGCAACATGGGACATCCGGTTAACTCTTCGCGTGATGATATTTACTTTTATGCCCCGGAAAATAAACCGCTCTTAGCAGAGGCTATCGTTGGCTCAGACAGAGGCTCCGGTTGTTGTATGGAAACATACCGGATACACAAAACACCTAAACAAAACCGGCTGCATGGCCTGGTACTGGATACTAAAACACATAAGCCAGTTCCCGGAGCTGACATTGTGTTAACCACTCCTTCGGGCACTACCAAACAAACGACCAGTGATATAACCGGCAACTACGTCTTCGATAGTGTTGACAATGTATTCAATGATTTCACCATTGTAGTCACCAAACAAGGGTACAGAGATACGACCGCGATTGTTTCCATCGCCAAAACAGATGACTCTAATCTGTTAACCGATCTTTTCTACAATAAAGAAGTATACATAGAGAAAAAGTTTGTCTTAAAAGCGGAGAATGTAGTTACTGTATTCTTTGATTTTGATATGAGCAATCTGAAACCGGAAGCTATTCTCAAATTGGATTCTGTATACAATGTGTTGATGGAGAGACCTTCTGCCACCTTGCAGATCTCCGGTTATACAGATGGTAAAGGTAGTGTTGAATACAAT